>DATFQQ010000051.1:0-13782 GCA_035264195.1 Candidatus Sulfotelmatobacter sp.
TCATTTTCGACCAGATCGAGTACCCTTTGCGTCATCTCTTCGTCAATATCCGGAGCTCTTCGAATTTCGACGGGATAGCGGACGAGCAACTCGAGCCCGGTATCCCCGAATTGAAGACGTGGCTGGGGACGCGGGGCTTCAATCTGGATGTCGACGCGGCGTTCAATGCTCGCATGCTGGCGTTCGATTTCGAGGCGATACTTCGAATAAACGGAGTTTACGGTCGCAATGAGCTTCTCTTCGGCGGCGCGGTGATCGGCGTTCGAGGTAATTCTCAGGACAACTTCATGCCAGGCATACTCCGTGCCCGGAATCTGCTTGAAGAGTGGAGTGCCAGTCTGGAACAGCACCGAGTTGGAAAAAACAACGATGCGGCCGGTGGGATAAAAATCCAGCCCTGTTCCTGCCAGTTCCATGATGTAGAGGCGAACCAAACCGATGTCGACGACGTCGCCGGTGATGCCCGCAACGCTGATGCGATCTCCGACCCGAATGCCGTATCGGCCCATGATGAAAAAATATGCTGCGATCGAGAGGAGGACCGCCTGTAAAGCAACCGCAACGCCCGCGGTAATGAATCCTGCAAAAGTGGCGAGCGAACTAAACTGGCTGACGAATCCAATCGTAAGAACCAGGGCGACCAGAAAGCCGATCACAACGCGACGAAGGACCAGAAATTGACGTCTTCTTCGTGGATCTCCGATGTAACGGAATGTGACTCGGCGCCAAACTTCCGATAGTCCAAAGATCGCAGCCAGGGCGACGAGAATCCCCAGGACCCGCACAAGAACGGAACGAAGGACATATCCTGATTCACGCGAGATTGACTCTCGCCACTCCTGAAGATTCGTCTTGCTGTCGTTGAGTACGATCAGTTCCTGGCTCAGCGGGAGCACAGCCGGTGTCAGCTGCTTGAATCTTTCAGTGAGGTCCTGAAACGCTTGGCGCTGAGCTTGAATTTGCTGCGGGTCGCTGGCACCCGACTGGTTGGCGATTTGCTCGCTGTGCGCGATCGTCGCTCGCAACGCGTCGCGAAGCGGGGTTCGCAATTGCTCGACCGCGTTGCGGGTGTACTCGGTTTCTTTGATGACGTTGTCAATCTGGCGGACCGCGCTCATGTAGTCGTAGAGCGTCATCGCTTGGCCGACCAGACCGCCGGAGATCGCCAACCCGGTTTTCGGAGTTGTCTTGGGTGGGGAGGCGGATTGCTGATTTGTTCGGCCTAGAACTTCGGGAATTGCCTGCGCGAGGCGGTTGATATCGCCCTCGAGTCCGTGTCCTGTCTCGCCGTTACTTTCAACGAAAGAGGCCATCTTCTGGATGGCTTCGAGCCGCGCTTTCTGCAGTTCAAGTTGTCCTTGCAAAGCGTCTCGTTGTGAAAGCAGAGTGTTGCGCTTTGTCCCGCGCGCTCTGGCAAGTTGCGTATTGACGCCACCGATCTGCAACTGCAGATCATCAATCTTTCCCGAAGTCTTGGACTTCAACTGTTCGAGATTCTGCTGCTGGGTGTTCTCTGAAGCTTGGTTGCCGCCACTTTTCTGCTGCGCGGCGATGATGACGCTCTCAGCCTTTGCCGACTCAAAGGCGAGTTGGACTACGTGGGTGGCCAGACTCTTGGCATTGTCCTCGTAGATCGCATCACTGGGCAGTCCTACATCATGAATCCCGGTTGTGACGTGGCGATACCAATTGACGACCTGATTCAGGTGATGCAGCGTTGCGGTGGCATCGAGCTGAAGGGGAGGCAGCGAGGGTGAAGTATTCGCAACTGGCTGGTTGGGCTGGCTCTGCGTAGGCTGTTTGCCGTCCTGCGCCCAGCACAGAGTTCCGATGACGACCAGGCAGACGATGTATCGAGGGAGCCAAGAATAGCGATATCCCGGGAGCGCCCTGGCAGTCAGCGCACCCTTAGAGCAGCTCAGGAGGCCGTATTTAAATTGTCGACTTATATTCAATTCTTCTTTCCGATTCCGTTTATCTTTGCTTGGACGCGTTTCACGCGGGTTATGTTGCAGAACTACCAGAGTTTGCTGGGAACTCATTGAGGGGTAGACTCGTACCCTACCTTGGAGCGCACGCACAACTATGGACCTGCGAATCGAAAGCCTCTCTAAACGCTACCCCAATGGCACTCAGGCCTTGCAGAACGTTTCTCTGAATATCCCTCAAGGGATGTTCGGCTTGCTAGGTCCGAATGGGGCAGGGAAGTCGACTCTGATGCGGACGCTGGCCACCTTGCAAGAGGCTGACAGCGGCCGGGTAACCCTCGGCGATATCGATGTCTTGCGGCAAAAAGACGCAGTCCGCCGCGTGCTCGGTTACTTGCCGCAGGAGTTCGGCCTTTATCCGAAAGTCTCTGCCGAAGCGTTGCTATCCCATTTTGCGGTGCTGAAGGGCATCCGGAACGCGAAAGAACGTCGCGAAGTTGTACAAGCGCTGCTGCAGCAGACGAATCTCTATGATCATCGGCGGCAGGCCCTCGGCAGTTTCTCGGGTGGTATGAAACAAAGATTCGGTATTGCGCAGGCCCTGCTCGGCAATCCCAAGCTCATCATCGTGGACGAACCAACGGCGGGTCTCGATCCGGAGGAACGGGTCCGCTTTCACAATCTGCTGAGCGCGATCGGACAGAACATCATCGTCATTCTCTCCACCCACATTGTTTCTGATGTCACGGACCTGTGCCATGCGATGGCCATTATCCACGAGGGACGCGTCAGGGTAGCCGGGAATCCGTCGCAACTAGTCTCCCGGTTGCGGGGAATAGTCTGGCGGAAGTCGATTCCGCACGAAGAAGTGGCGAACTACCGCGAAAAATTCCAGATGATCTCTATGCGTCTATTCGCCGGACAAACTGTGGTGCACGTGCTGAGCGCGCGTCCGCCTGAGGCCGGCTTCGAGCCCATTACGCCCGACCTGGAGGATTTCTACTTCGCGACGATCCGGGGATTCGTCGAAGAGCCTGCCGCAGTGGCGGTGAACTGAAATGATCGCCTCCATCCTGACGTTTGAGCTCGCCCGCCGCCTCCGGCGAATCTCCACCTACGTATACTTTGTCGTCTTCTTCGGACTCGGCTTCCTGTTTGTATTGATGTCAGGCGGAGCGTTTGCGCAGGCGTCGGTCGATTTCGGTACCGGGGGAAAGGTACTGGTCAATTCCCCATTCGCCCTGAACCTGATCATTATGTTCGTGAGCTTCTTCGGGGTGGTTGTGGTGGCAGCAATCTCTGGGCAGGCAACCTATCAGGATCTCGACAGCAATTCGACGGCGTTCTTCTACACCGCTCCGATCACCAAATTCGATTATCTGACCGGGCGTTATCTCGGTGCTCTCGCGGTCCAGGTCGTTATCTTTGTCAGCGTTGGATTGGGCGCATGGGCAGGGACGCGGATGCCTTGGCTCGACGCGGCTCGCATCGGACCGCAGTCTTTTTATTCCTATTTCCAGCCGTACTTTACGATGGTCATCCCCAACCTGGTTTTCATCTCGGCCATTTTCTTTGCTTTGGCCGCGCTGGGGAAGAAGATGCTGCCGGTCTATGCCGGAAGCGTGATCCTGCTGATCGGATACTTCATCGCGAGCCAGTTTTCCTCCGACCTCACGATGTCGACACTGGCCGCGATGGTCGATCCATTCGGTGGCAACGCCGTTACCCGCATCACGCAGTATTGGACGCCATTCCAGCGCAATACGCAGATCGTTCCCTTCACCGGTGTGCTGTTGTGGAATCGCCTCGTGTGGCTTGGCGTGGGCTCGGCCATTCTTGGGGCAACTTATGTCCGCTTCTCGTTCAGTCATGCAGTCGTGGGCAGAGCGTCAAAGGGCCTGAACGCCGAAGATGCCGCCGAGGCGATCCCAACTACGAGTGCTCTGCCGGCGGTTTCCTTGAGATTTCGCCTTAGTGATTCACTCCATGAGCTGATCTCCCTC
Source organism: Candidatus Sulfotelmatobacter sp. (assembly GCA_035264195.1). Classification (GTDB taxonomy): domain Bacteria; phylum Acidobacteriota; class Terriglobia; order Terriglobales; family Acidobacteriaceae; genus Sulfotelmatobacter. The sequence continues at coordinate 3,932 of DATFQQ010000051.1, forward strand.
ACCAGTCTTCAGTTCAGCGAGACCGTCAAGAACGTCTTCTTCGCGGTGCTCGTTCTGGCCGGGGCGCTGATGGCTATCTTCTCGGCCTACAACATCAACTCGCCGTTCTCGACCCCAGTCTATCCGGTGACATGGCGAATGCTTGAGCTCGGCGGCGCCGGTTTCTCGCTGTTCATCCTTGCCATCATCACGTTCTATTCCGGGGAGTTGGTCTGGCGCGAGCGCGATGCCCAGCTCAACCAGATTTTGGATGCGATGCCAGTGCAGCGATGGGTGCTGTTCTTGAGCAAGCTCTTCGCGCTGATGTTGGTCCAGGTGCTGCTCGTTCTGATGGTGATGGCCTGCGGCGTCTTCGTGCAGGTCCTGCACGGATATCACAGGTTCGAGTTTGGCCTCTATTTCACAGACCTATTCGCACATCGATTGATTGGTTTCTGGATTCTCTGCGTGATTGCGATGCTGGTACACACCATCGTCAATCACAAATATCTCGGGCATTTCGTGATGGTGCTTTACTTCGTGGCAGGCATCACGCTACCGCAGATGAATCTTCAGGACTATCTATATCGCCTGGGCGAGACTCCGAGGGTCGTCTTCTCAGACATGAACGGCTACGGCCCATTTGCAGCGCCACTCTTCTGGTTCGAGGTGTACTGGGGAGTTGGAGCGATTCTGCTTGCGATCCTTGTCAATCTGTTGTGGGTCCGTGGGATGGAGGGCAGCCTACGGAACCGGTTCAAGCTGGCCGCAACTCGCATTTCCTCCGCAAGCGGAGTGGGTTTCGCACTATGCGCGCTGCTCTTTGTCGGCGTTGGTGGATACATTTACTACAACACGCACATACTGAACCGCCTGTTGTCTCCGTACGTATTTCAACACGATCGAGCCCAGTACGAGATCAAGTACAAGCAGTATCAGAAGATGCCGCAGCCGAGGATCACGGATATAGAAGCCGATGTCTATCTTTATCCGAGTCAGCGGGTAGCGGACTTCCGCGGCAAAGAATGGCTTGAGAATAAGAGCGACACTCCGATCGACCGCATCGCCGTCACCATCTGGCCCGAAGATGTCGATGTTATCCCGCGTCCTCACATCGAAATTCGAAAGCTCGCACTCGCAGGCGGCCAGACGCCTGTTCTGGAAGATCCGTCGCTCGGATTCTTCATCTACAAGCTGCCGAACCCCCTGCCGCCTCACGGGCGCATTGAGCTGGATTTTGATCTCTCGTACACGAATCCGGGATTTGTGAATTCGATGCCGAACACCGACATTGTTCGTAACGGCAGCTTCGTCAACGCGAGCTACCTGCCGTTCATCGGATATCAGCAAGACGTCCAGTTGGTCGACGACAGCGCTCGGCGCCGGCAACATCTCGAGAAATCCCCTGGACTGCCGAAGCTCGACGATGTCGCGGCTCGCCAGAACAATTACGGCTCAACCTCTGCGGACTGGGTGAAGTTTGAAGGAACGATCAGCACCAGTTCTGATCAGACCGCGATCATGCCGGGATACCTGCAAAAGGAGTGGACGCAAGACGGGCGCCATTATTTCCACTACAAGGCCGATGCGCCAATCCTGGACGGCGGATTCTCAGCCAACTCGGCGCGATACACCGTCATGCGCGATCGCTGGCATGATGTGAATCTCGAGATCTACTACCACGCCGGACACGAGTTCGATCTCGATCGCATGATGCTGGGCATGAAGTCATCGCTTGATTACTGCACGGCGAACTTCAGCCCGTTCCAGTTCAAGCAGCTTCGCATCATCGAATTCCCGCGTTATGGAGACTTCGCCGAGTCGTTCCCAAACACGATTCCATTCTCGGAGGGCATCGGATTTATCACCTACGTCGATCCGAAGAAAGTGGATGCGATCAACCTGCCCTTTTTCGTGACCGCGCATGAAACCGCTCATCAGTGGTGGGGACATCAGGTGATGAGCGCCAACACAGAGGGCGCGACGGCGATCGTCGAGTCCCTCGCGCAATATAGCGCTCTGATGGTCATGCGGCACACTTACGGTCCGGAATCGATGAAGAGGTTTCTGCGCTATCAATTGGACGGCTACCTGCGCGGCCGTGCCCAGGAGCGCAATGAAGAAAAACCGCTGCTGAAAGTTGAGCCCAATCAGGGATACATTCACTACAACAAGGGCGGCATGGTGATGTACGCCCTGCAGGATTACATCGGCGAGGAACACGTCAGCAAAGCCCTCGCCGCCCTGGTCAAGGATTGGGGATTCAAGGGGCCGCCGTATCCTACGTCGGCCGATCTCGTGACCTACCTGCGGAAAGAAACCCCACCTGAATTCCAATACCTCTACGACGACTGGTTCGAGAACATCACGATATTCGACAACCGTGCAGTTTCGGCGACGTACTCTCAACTAGCAGATGGGAAGTACGAAGTGCACCTCTCGGTGGAAGCCGAGAAGTATCGTGCCGATGGAAAGGGGCAGGAGCATCTCGTCCCGTTGCACGACCTCATCGACATTAGCGTGCAGGATGCCAACGGCAAGTTCCTTTACCTGCAAAAGCAAAAGATCGAGCAGGAGCATCAGGATTTCACAGTTACGGTCGACCAGGTGCCGAGCCAAGTCGGAATCGATCCCCTGATCAAGCTCGTCGACCGCAATCCAGACGACAACCTAATGAAGGTGGAAAAGCAGTAGGACTCCACTTCGGAGTAACGCAACACCAGGGGCTGTGCAAATCTTCAGGAGAAATCCTCAATGGGCAGCCATCACATGTGTTTTCATAGGGTTGGCCAATTACCCCACTTTCGTGCCATATGTAGCACTGGGGGGCCATTTACCGCCTGGGGGCATGCGAGTAGAGTCGTTCTTGAGCAGCACTTGGGGGAGGGCTGATCAACAGACGTCCCAAGACTCAAACCGAGTCTGGGGCGTTTTGTTTTGCGCGCGAAAATCCATTCTCACCCCCCTTCAGCCCGTCTAACCCCTTTCACCTGATGGGAACCAGTCGCTACCACCCCGCAGTTCTGTGGTGGTAGATTTGTGGCCGCCCTTCTTCCGCGATGAACAAGGAGTCTGTCATGCCCTCCCCGTTGACCCGCCGTGAATGCCTTGCCGGGATGGTAGCGATGACAGCCACAGGCGCCGCTGCCCGGCTGGGCGTTCCCGGCAGCTCCAGTTCGCCGTTCCGCGTTTCCGTAATTAACGATGAGATCTCTCAGGATTTCGGTCACGTCTGCGAAGTCGCATCCCAGGAGTTTGGCATGGGATGGATTGAGCTCCGGGGCATGTGGAAGAAGAACATCGTCAGCCTTGACGCGAAAGAGGTCGCCGAGGCCCGGCGGTTGCTCGACAAATATCAGCTCAAAGTAACCGACATCGCCAGCCCACTGTTCAAGGTCGACTGGCCCGGCGCGCCGAAATCGAAATACAGCGAGGGCAAGAGCTTTAACGCAGATTTTTCGCTCAACCAGCAGGATGAAGTGCTGGAACGTGCGATTGAAATGGCCAAAGCGTTCGGTACCGATCGTGTCCGCTGCTTCGACTTCTGGCGGCTGGATGATCAGTCACAGTATCGTGCGGCGATCAACGATAAGTTGCGAGACGCCGCCGCAAAAGCTGAGCGGAATGGAATCATTCTGGTCCTCGAGAACGAGTCCGCCTGCAACACCGCCACAGCGGCCGAGGCCACCAAGGTTCTGGGCGCCGTGCAGTCCAAGTCCCTTATGTTGAATTGGGATCCGGGCAACGCCGCCGCCAGTGGTGAGGTTGCGTATCCCGACGGCTACAGTCTTTTGCCCAAAGAGCGCATTGGACACTGCCACTGCAAAGACACAGTGAAGAAAGGGAAGAAATACGATTGGGCGCCGATGGGCGGCGGCATCATCGACTGGGCCGGTCAGTTTAAGGCTCTGAAGCGCGACGGCTATCAGTTTGCCGTAAGTCTGGAGACCCACTGGAGCGGCGGTGGTTCTCCGGAAGAATGCTCGCGCAAAAGCTGGGCGGGCATGAAGAAGCAGTTACAAGAAGCAGACGCATTGTGAGTTGTCAGTGGTCAGTAACCCGCTGACAGTTCAAATCGCCGGGAGCCTGTTTCTGAGTCACCTGACCACTAGCCACTGACCACTGCCAACGACGGAGGACACATGACCGATCACACTCGACGCACATTTCTCAAGCAGGCTGCAATCGGGGCCGCAGTACTAGCCTATCCGTCTTCGAAAGTGCTTGGAGCCAACGATCGCGTCCGCGTTGGCATGATCGGTGTAGGCGATCGGGGAAATGACCTGCTCGATCAGGTGGTCAAAGTGCCGAATGTCGATCTTGTCGCGATGGCCGACATCTACAGCCGCCGTCGCGATCAGGCCAAGAGCAAAGTCCCGGGAATCCTGACCCTCGACGACTATCGCAGACTGCTCGACATGAAAGATATCGACGGCGTGATCGTCGCCAGCCCTCTGCACGTACATGCCCGCCATTTCGTTGACGCGCTCGCGGCAGGAAAAGACCTCTACGCCGAGAAGACGATGACATGGTCAATCCCGGAAGCCGACAGGTGTCTGGCTGCCGCGAAAGCTTCCGACCGCGTGGTGCAGATCGGCTTGCAGCACGAAAGTTCTGGCGCGCTCATCGATGCGAAACAATGGATCAAAGACGGATTGATTGGCAAGGTCACGCACGTCGAGTCGTGGATGAGCCGCAACACGCCTCACGGGAAGGGGCAATGGGTTCGCCCGGTTCCATCTGACTGCACGGCACAGAATGTGGACTGGAGCGCATTCCTCAATGGTCGTCCCGATCGCCCCTTCGACGGATTCAAGCTCATCAACTGGCGCCTCTTCTGGGAGTTCTCGGGCGGCAATTGCGCCGAGAATATGGTTCACCAGATTGCGTGGATCATGTCCGCACTCGATCTTCCCCTTCCGTCAGCGGCATACATGTCCGGAGGAGTTTTCTCTGAAAAAGACGGACGTGAAGTTCCCGACACGATTGCTGTAACTCTCGACTTCCCGAAAGATGTCGTCGTCACCTGGCAGTCGATGTTCAGCAACAAGCACTACGAATTGGGCGACCGTATCCTGGGCAGCGACGGAACCTTGGAGCACCACTTCGAGGAACCACTAGAATATTGGCCCGAAAAAACGAATCGCCCCGACGGAGAATCGACCAAGGGCAAGACGCACGACCAGGACCACATGAAGAACTGGACCGACTGCATCCGCAGCCGCACTGCCCCGAACGCTCCCGCCGAGATCGGCTACCGGTCGGCAATTGCGGTACACATGGCTAACCTCTCTTATAAGAAGAAGCAGCGTGTCACTCTGGAGGAAGCCAAGGCTTTTACGCCCGAGTTTTAGACGTGATCCAGGAGGGCATATGCAGAAGCCAATTCTGCAAGTTCGCTTTCTGGTTGTTGTCGTCGTAATCCTCTTGAGTTTTAGTCCTGTTTTACGAGCCCAAGATACCGCTACTCTTACTGGCACTGTGCGCGACAATACCGGCGCGGTAATCCCCGGCGTTGCCATCACAGTAGTCAATACCGCAACCGGAGCGGTCCACGAGTTCACTACGAATTCCGCCGGCGAATATGTTGGAGCTGCTCTGCCGCCCGGTCGCTATGACCTCACGGTCCCAGCCAAGGGATTCCGTACCTATATCGCCAAAGGCGTCACCTTGCGCGTCGCGCAAAACGCCCGCATTGATATCACACTGCTGGTGGGTGACATTCACGAGGAAGTCGTCGTCCATGGCGAGGGCTTGGCACAGGTCAATACCGAATCCTCTGAGCTCGGCGGAACCATCACCGGCAAAGAAGTGACGCAGCTTCAACTCAACGGCCGCAATTTCACGCAACTCATCACTCTGGTTCCGGGTGTGAGCAACCAAACTGGCCAGGATGAAGGTGTGGTCGGCGCCGAAGGCAGCATCAGCTACAGCGTCAACGGCGGCCGTACGGAGTACAACAACTGGGAAGTCGATGGCGGCGACATGATGGACAATGGCAGCAACTTCTCCCTGAATGTCTATCCCAGTGTCGAAGCCATCGAAGAAGTTCAAGTACTTACATCGAACTACGGTGCCCAGTACGGCAAAAATGGCTCGGGCACCGTCGAAGTAGAAACAAAGTCAGGAACCAACAAATTCCACGGCTCGCTCTGGGAGTTCGCCCGCAACGAGGCCTTCAATGCCCATAACTACTTCGATGTGCCCGGAACTCCGAAGGCCGGATACAAGAAGCACGACTTCGGCTACAGCGTCGGTGGTCCCATCTGGAAGAATCACACCTTTTTCTTTTGGTTGCAGAACTGGCGGCGGGAGAACGTTCCGTACAACTTCTACAGCTTCGTGCCTTCGAACGATAACCGCAATGGCAACTTCAACGACGTGTGCAATGTTGACAGCCCGACCGATTGCCCCATCGATCCGAACACTGGCAATCCATTCCCTAATAACACCATTCCTTCGATCGATCCGAACGCGCAGATCCTGATGAATATGATTCCGCAAGCGAACCTGGGATCTGGTGCAAGCTCGATCTTTGCCGCTGCGATCGCGCAGCCCACGCACTGGCGCGAAGACCTGATTCGACTCGATCATGACTTCAATGCGAAGACTCGATTCACCTTCCGCGCGATCCACGACTCCTGGGACACGACCAAAGCCACCGTCACGTGGGGCGGCGAGAGTTTCCCAACGATCGGGACGCATTTCATCGGTCCCGGAGTGCAGATGGTGGCTCGACTGACAACTACGCTTTCTCCAAGATTGCTGAATGAATTCGTGGCGAGCTATACCACCGACCATATTCGGCAGATCAACACGAATCCTTCAGTGTGGACCCTGCCCACTGGCTTTACGATGCCCGGTTTGTTTCCGAATTTCGGCGGCAAGCTACCAGACTTCTGCCTTTCGACCTCTGGAGCCTATGGCGGCTACTTCTGCGAAGGACCAACGGCCTTTCCCTGGCAGAACTCCAACCCGACGTTCACTTATCGCGACAACGTCACCATGAGCCTCGGCAAACATAAGCTGATTTTCGGCGGATATTTCATGAACGCCGAAAAGAACGAAATGGCCTACACCGACCTGAGCGGAGACCTATACTTCGACAGCACATCTCCCGTCTCGACGGGGAACGCCTTTGCCGACTTCCTGATGGGCAACATCGCTAACTATTCTCAGGCGAACTCCCAGCCGAAATATCACATCAACTTCAAAATCTTCGAGCCCTATTTTCAGGATGATTACCACATCGCAAAGAACCTGACGCTGAATCTCGGCCTGAGGGTTAGTCTCTACGGCACATTCTGGGAGAGGAACCATCTGATCTCGAATTGGCGGCCGTCCGCCTACAATCCGGCGACGGCGCCGCCGCTCGATGTCGATGGCGACATCACCGGTCAGCAGGGCGCCCTTCTTCCAAATACCGGCAACCCTTACGACGGCATGGTGCAGTGTGGTGTAAACGGCATTCCTCGCGGCTGCCTGAGTGGGCATCTCTTCAACCCGGCGCCGCGGCTCGGATTCGCCTGGGACCCGTTGGGCAATGGCAAGATGGCTGTCCGCGGCGGATACGGAATTTTCTTCGAGCACACCAACGGCCTGGAAGCTAATGCTGAAGATCTTGAAGGTACTCCTCCGATCGTGACGACTCCTACGCAGTACGACATCAGCGGTTATGCGAGTGTCGGCGGGCAGGGATTACTCTTTCCGCTGTCGACGACATCCATTCCCGATCACGCGATCTGGCCATACGTGCAGCAGTGGCACCTTGATGTGCAACACAATTTGCCTCACGATACGGTTGCGACTCTGGCCTATGTGGGAGCCAAAGGTACGAACCTGACGTTGCAGCATGAGGCCAACCAGCTTCCGGTCGTGCCGTCAGCGCAGAATCCATTTCTTCCCGGACAACCAATTACGGACGATATCTGCAATTCCCAGGGAGGAACGACGCTGCAACCTACCTTTACCGTGAACAATCAGAATGTGACTGGCCAGCCTGCCGTCAATCTTGCTGTTGCCTGCGGGAATGATCCCGACCTATTCCGCAATAACTATCCGGGATTGGGCTCGATTCAACGCGTCGTGGCCGAAGCCAACTCAAACTACAATGCCCTGCAGTTCTCGTTACGCAAAACTACCGGCGCTCTTACGCTGGATATGGCCTACACCTACAGTCATTCGCTCGACAACTCGTCTGACGCGACCGATGCCAACTTCGTGAACTCGGCCAATCTTCATGCGAATTACGCGAGTTCGAACTACGATCAGCGCCATATTCTGACGGTCGCTTGGACTTACGAAGTACCATTCCGCGGCAAAGGACTCTCGCGTACTTTTCTCGGAGGCTGGCAATATGCCGGAATCATGACGGCGCAGACAGGCACTCCTTTTTCCGTCGTCAACGGTGTTTACGGTGACAGCGCCGGCGTGGCCGATGGCACTACCGGGATCGGGTCTTACGCTGATCGCATTGGCGATCCTCACGCCAGTCCCAATTGCCCGCCACTTGCCGACGGAACCAAGGGGGCGCCACTGTTCAATTGCGCTGCTTATATACAGACGCAGGGCCTCACATTCGGAAACTCAGGCCGCAACAGCCTGAACAATCCTCGCCGCACCGACTTTGACATGTCGATCTACAAGATCTTTAAGCCGAAGGAACAGCTTGCCGTGCAATTCCGCGCCGAGGCATTTAACATCTTCAACCACACTCAGTGGAATGGAGTGAACAACTACGTGAGCACGAACAACTTCCTGTACTCGACCGGTGCTCACATGCCGCGAGTTTTGCAGTTCGCGCTGCGCATCACGTTTTAGAATCTAGGTTCACTAAGAGCGGACTATCTGGATCGATTTAGGAATTGCCGTATACCATTCCGCTTTGTCATCCTGATGGCGCCGTTTTTTGGTGCCGGAGGACCTATGCAACTCTGCCTGCAATGCTCATGAGGCCGGAGACTGCATAGGTCCTCCGGCCTGCAAAAAGCGCAGGCCATCAGGATGGCATTGCGGCGGATTACAGCAAGAGCTCAAATGGTCTAAGGATCCCAGGGAAATCTCTATGATCGGCGCAGTCGATATCGGGGGAACGAAAATCGCAGTCGGTGTTGTCGACGACAATGGCAAGGTCCTTGTGCGCGCGGAAACGCCGACGGATCCGGACAATTACGCAGCAGGGCTCGATGCAATCGTGAGCATGCTCCGCCAGACGGAGAAGGACTCCGGCACGAAACTTCGAGGAATTGGTATCGGCTCCACGGGACCAATCGATCCCATCCGCGGCGAATTTGGCGACGTGGACTTTCTACCCGGATGGCGGGGAAAGAGCCTGGTTCGCGACCTGGAGGATCGATTCAGGTTGCGTGCGGCTCTTGAGAACGATGGCGATGCCGCCGCTCTGGCTGAGGCCGGATGGGGCGCAGGACGTAACCGAACTCGCTTGATCTATATCACCGTCGGGACGGGAATCGGCGGTGGAATTATTCTCGATCGCAAACTCTACCGCGGCGTCGATGGCGCGCATCCGGAGGTTGGACACCAGGTGATCGATCCTGCCGGTCCGCAATGCTCCTGCGGTTTTCGAGGTTGTTGGGAATCGCTGGCGGCCGGGCCGGCTATGGTGGCGTGGATCGAAGCTCATGCGCCCGCGGGATATCCTCACGGAAAGGGCATCACGGCTAGGAGAATCTGCGAACTCGCGCAGCAAGGCGACGAAACTGCCGTGCAGGCGGTCGAACACGAGGCTTTTTATCTGGGATTGGGCCTGGCCAACCTCATCAATCTGTTCACCCCGGATACGATTGTTCTCAGCGGCAGTGTCATGAAAAGCGCGCAGCTGTTTCTCGACCGGGTTCGCGAAGTCATTCGCA
>DATFQQ010000052.1:0-24949 GCA_035264195.1 Candidatus Sulfotelmatobacter sp.
CTATGGCCTCATGTTCTATTCCTAGCTGCGCAGGATCAATCTTGTTTCCCTTCGAGTCCGAAAAGTACATCAAGGAAACGATCTTCTCGTGCGGAACAATCTCGTGGTATTCAACCGCATTCCAGAACTCCTGCCCATCCGGTGTCTTCGTGCAGCAGAGAAATTTCCCCCCAACTCGAAAATCCATCTGGCAAGCGGACACAGTAAAGCCCTTCGGCCCCCACCACTGCATCACGTACTTCGGGTCTGTCCACGCCTTCCAAACTAACTCGCGTGGGGCATCAAAAACTCTAGTGAGAACCATCCGCTCCGTCTCATTCACCGTGCTTTTTGTCATCTCCGACCTCCGCTTTTTTCATTTGATTCACGACCACCTCCAACTTGTCGAAACTCTCTTCCCAGAATCGGCGATAGCTAAATGCCCAGTCGCTGACTGTCTTGATGGCCTCTGGCCTGAGCGTGCACACACTCTCTCGTCCACGCTTCGTCTTGATGACGATCCGCGCCCGCACCAGATATGCAATATGTTTTGAAATCATCTGCTGCGAGAGTGCAAACGGTTCCGTCAACCCGTGCACAGAGGCAGGCCCACGGGAGAGCCGCTCGATCATCGCCCGCCGGGTTGGATCAGACAAAGCCGCAAATGTTGTACCCAGCCGATCCACAACCATATGGTAGTGGATTTCTCTTGAATGTCAATTGGTATTTCTCGCGAGCCCAGATTTCTGTTCCCTGGTCTCTGAACCCTGACACCTGCGCGTGATAAATCGGCAATCCAAAAATAGAGGGACCAAATATCAGAGGGCCCGCTGGGCCAGGCTGAAGCACTGCGCTACGTCTCTTGCACCAAGAGCATTGACCGCCCACCCTGTTGCCGCTATTCTGAATTTGATGACTGCCTGTCTCTAATCCGCTGACTGCGCCACACTGCGATGTTCCCACACATCCGGAGGCGTGTCCCCGTGGCCCTCAACCTTCGGGAGATTAGAGATGCAGCTTACCTTGCTCGGATGGGACGAGGCTTTCTCGTCCGCTTTTGCTCCTTATTCTTGTTCCGGTCTGACCGCCGGACGCGTGATTCTGCAACACAACCACATCTACACCGTCGCCACCGAAGCCGGAGAAGTTCACGCGCAAGTCTCCGGCCATCTGCGGCATGAGACCGCCTCCTCCGACGAACTGCCCGCGGTTGGTGACTGGGTTGCGCTCCGCGTGTCCGCAGGAGATGGCACGGCCCTGATTCAAACGGTGTTGCCGCGGCGCAGCAAATTCTCGCGCAAAGCGGCCGGCCGCTCGACGCGCGAACAGGTAGTGGCCGCCAATATCGATACGGTATTTCTCCTGGTAGGCATGGACAACGATTTCAGCCCACGGCGAGTAGAACGTTATTTGGCCGCAGCCTGGGAAAGTGGCGCCGCCCCGGTGGTGGTGCTCAACAAACTCGACCTCTGCGCCGATCCCGCGACCCGCTTGGCCACTATCGAAGAAGTTGCACTTGGAGTGCCGGTTCACGCCATCAGCGCCTTGCGTGGTGACGGCCTCGAATCGGTTGTCACCTATTGTGTTCCGCGCCGGACGGTGGCCCTGCTGGGATCCTCCGGAGTGGGAAAGTCAACACTGATCAATCGCCTGCTGGGGACGGATCTGTTAACTACAGCAGCTGTCCGTAAACACGATAGCCGGGGTCGCCACACGACAACGCGCCGCGAACTTATCTTTATTACTTCTGAAGGCGGGATGCCGGGTAGCGGGCCTGGTGGCATGCTGATCGATACACCCGGCATGCGTGAACTTCAGCTATGGGAAGCCAACGAGGGAGTCCAGTTAACATTCGACGAAATTGAGACCTTGGCACGGGGATGCCGCTTCCGCGACTGCCAACACCAACACGAACCCGGCTGTGCCGTGCGCGCCGCTGTAGAAACCGGCGAACTTGCGCCAGACCGTCTCTCCAGCTTGCACAAGCTCAAGAAAGAACTCGCATGGTTTAATCGACAACATGACCAACTTGCCGCCCTAGAAGAAAAGCGCCGGTGGAAGAACATTCACAAATCGGCCAAGCGGTTCTATCGCGACACGAACCGAGGATAGCAATACACTTGGCGACCGGCGGCACGATTCTGGACGGTTGGTTGGCCTGAGACTGCGACAAAACGAGCGTCGAGGACATTACTCCCCAGAAGTCGGCTTGCGTTTACTAACTTCTGGCAGCGAAAGCTCAGTTGGCGAGACCAAGGCTAGGATTCCAGCAGCGCCCGTAGCTTGTGAGCATATCTGCGGCTCGACGTAACCACCGTTCCTTCTGCCAGTACGATGTCGTAAACCCCATCGAACATCGGACGAATCTCGCTAATGCAGGCGCCGTTCACGATGGCCGATTTCCGCACGCGGATGAAGTGGTGTGGTGCAAGCTTCTCTTCCAGGTTTGTCAAAGTTTCCCGCAACAGGTGACTGTCGCTGGCAGTGTGTATGCAGGCATAGTTTCCTGTGGCTTCGATCCACAAAACGTTAGAAACGGGAACAAAAAAAATCCGCTTCTTGTCCTTCACCACAAAGCGTTCCAACGGGCGGAGACTCCGGAGGGATTGAAGCAGTGGTTCGAGACCTCGATTTGCCTTCCCACGCTGTTCAACGACCTGGAGTGCGTGAACCAGGGCCTTGGCGAATCGCTCCTTATCATACGGTTTCAAGAGATAGTCAACAGCGTGCACTTCGAATGCACGAATGGCGTGCACATCGTGAGCTGTGACGAAGACATAAACGGGGGCGGGGCTGGTCGATGGCTCCACATTTTCGATGACTCCAAAACCATCCAGATCAGGCATCTGCACATCGAGAAAAACGATGTCAGGATGAAGTTCATTGATCTGCTCCACCGCACTGATTCCGTTCGCCGCCTCGCCTACAACTTCGATGTCGTTGTGTTTGGCCAGATAGCGACGGATACCGCGGCGGGCGATCGGCTCGTCATCAACGATGAGGACTCGCGTCTTCATGTGACTCCGCAGTGGAATGGTGCAGTGGAATAGTAATGACGGCCTCACAGCCTCGACCGTCGACCCTAGTAAGTTCCAGCGACGACTCGTCTCCGTAGAGCTGTTTCAAGCGTGACTGGACATTGGTGAGTCCAACGCCGAATCGCAGGCGCGATACCGGTGCCGGGCCCGGGCCGTCATCGCGGACGCAGAGACAAACTCTGCCGTTTTGGCGCTGCGCAGCGATCTCTAGCCGGCCTGCGGCGGAATCAGCGCTGATGCCGTGCTTGATGGCATTCTCAACCAGTGGCTGAAGCGCCAGGCTCGGTACATAGACTCCGAGAAGGTCAGATGGCACGTCCATGTGAACTTTCAACCGATCATGAAAGCGTGTCTGTTCGATCTCCAGATACTTGCTGACGAACTCGAGCTCGCTCTGCAAGGTGATCTCGTTCTCCCGCCGTTCGAGGGCCATGCGCAGCAAGTCGCCGAGGCTGACCAGCAGATGGCTTGCCGCATCGACGTCTTCCTGCATCAGGACTCCAATGGTGTGAAGACTGTTGAACAAAAAGTGGGGATGTAACTGGCTCTTAAGGTTCTCAAGTTCGGCATGGGAGAGCTGCATCTCCAGTTGCGCCGCTATGGTCTGGCGCTCCATTGCAGCCTGGTAAAAGTGGATCGACTGATACAGTCCCACAACTAACCAGTAGGTAAGCACGCCAGTGAAGCTCATAGATAGAACACTGCCTGTGAACGTCGGGAGAACGTGCGAGACACCAGGATCGGTTATGCGAAAAAACAACCGCAGAAGTCCACCGCTCAGAAGGTATTCGGTGACAGATGCCAGGGGAGCCATCAGGAGTGACGCGATTGTGTGGACCGCTATATGACGTACGAACCTCGGCCCCGTCAACGGGAACCGTTTGGCCAGAGCAATCACAAGCGGTGTGTACGCCGCCCATACGTACCAGTAGACCAACTCGATCACAACGAACATCCAGTTGACGCGCCCGCCGTGAACCTTCGCCAGCACGATCTCCTGCACGGTGAACAGCAGTCCTACAATCGTCCACGCACACGGGATCAAGATCCATCTCGTTCGTTGCCTATCTGTTGTGGCCTCGAGCACTGGGCGTGTCGACCTCTCCGGCACGGATTATAGCCGAGCCTTCGAAGAAGACATCACTGAGGACAGACCGCTTGTCTCACCTCGGACGCCGCATGTCACTTTTCCAGTTAATGCTGGTTCTTCGCGGCGTATGTTCCATACCCGCTAACCCAGTATTCACAGGAGTTTGGTATGAGCAAAACAGCAATCATCTCTCCGGAGCTCCCGCCGCCGGCCGGGCCGTTTTCCCAGGCGATCAAAGTCGATGGCTTCCTCTACTTCAGCGGACAGGTCGCCCAAGACCCGGCCACTGGCAAGGTGGTCGAGGGGGGCATACTAGCCGAAACGGAGCGCATCCTCCAGAATCTCTCGACGGTTCTCAAGGCGGCCGGCAAGAGTTTCGATGATGTCGTGCGAGCCGGTGTGTTTCTCACGAGCATGAGTGACTTCGCCGCGATGAATGGCATCTACGCAAAGTATTTCAGTCAGCCCTTTCCCGCCCGCACGACGATCGGGGCTGCCGCGCTACCGCTTGGGGCCTGCGTCGAGATCGACCTCGTCGTAAAGGCTTGAGGGGCGCATGGAGGGCCTCATCGCGGGGATCTTGGAGGCTCCAAAATGCGAATACTGATAGTGGGCATCGGTGCGTTGGGCGGAACAATTGCGGCGCGTGCCATCCGCACAGGACTGCCCGTCCGGCTTGCGGCTCGCAATACCGATTCCGCGGAGGAGTTGCGCAGATCGGGCCTGCGAGTGTCCGGCATCGGAGGAGAGGTGAGAGCAGATGTTATCGACATTGCCACAGTTGAGGACTACGGAAAGGGAGACCAATTTGACTTGATCCTGCTTGCCACCAAAGCGCAGGACACCTTGGAAGTCGCGCCCCGCGTGTTGCGCCTACTCGCGCCCGGCGGGGTTATGTTGCCTATACAGAACGGCGGGGTTGCACGGGTGCTTGCGGACGGTCTCGGCGAAGACAGGATCCTTGGAGGATTCTCTAATCTTGGCGCCACGATGGTTGAACCCGGTGTCTACGAGCAGAAGAATCCCGGGCATCTAGTGATAGGCGAACTTGCCGGTGGCGTCAGTGAGCGCGTCGATCGGGTTGCGCGCACGTTGGGTCGAGCGATTGAGGTCAAGGCATCTTCAAACATCACCGGCGCCATCTGGTCGAAGCTGCTGATCAACTGCTCCGTTACAACTCTTGGCGCGCTTTGTTCTCAGACCATGCGCCAGTACATGGAAACAGAGGCTGGAAGGAAGGTCTTCCGACGGACGTACGAGGAAGCGTTATCCGTGGCACTTGCGATTGGCACTCGGCTGGAGCGCCTGGCCGTGGACCCAATTCCGCCCAGCTGGGCGCGCCATGTCGCGAGAGAGCAACGCTATGAGTCGTGGGTTGAAGAAATAATTGCCTTCTACGGAGATGTCAAACCCTCGATGCTCCAGGACTTCGAGCGTGGCCGGAGGACTGAGGTCGATTTCATCAACGGCTATGTGGCGACGTTAGGCCGCGCGTCCGGAGTGCCGGTACCTATGAACGCCACAATTACAGACCTTGTACACCAGATCGAACGTGGAGTTCTCCAGCCGACACGAGACCGGATGAACGAGCTAGCTGATCAAACCTGTAATCGGCCCCGTGGCAACAGTGCTTGACGGCCAGTTCTGACCGCTTGTCTTACTCCGAACGCCGCATGTCACTTTTCCTGCAAACGCTAGTTCCTCGCGGCATATTGTCCCGTGAGCAGGAACATCGACTAAAGGAGTTCCACATGAAGAAGATTCTGACTCAGTACGGAGTGTGTGCGCTTGCAGTCGCTCTGATGTTGCCGTTGGCGCAGGCTCAGCCGGCAGGAATTCAGGCCGCCTTTGGAAAAGATGCCGGAAGGCTCTCCGACAAATTTACCGGACTCGCGCGCGTTATGTCGGGCAAGTACGACTGGAAGCCCGGCCAAGGCGTTCGCTCGGTCGGCGACGTGTTCAACCTGATCCTTGAGGAGAACGGCCTGCTCGCCGACGCGCTCACGGGTAAAACGAATAAGGGGGCAGAGCCCGCGCCCATTACCGATCCGGGGAAAATGCAAGACGCTCTCAAGGCTTCTTACGCCAATCTGCAAAAAGCGATTACGGGACTCTCCGACAGCGACCTGCAGACGCCGGTGAAACTGTTCGGACATGACCTGACGAAACTGGGCGCGCTGATGCTGATTCTCGAAGATCAACACGAGCATCTGGGGCAGTCGATCGCGTACGCGCGCAGCAACGGCGTGGTGCCACCCTGGTCTAAATAGGAGCGCCGCGCGGTGGGACACTCATTTCGCGTTGTCTAGAAAGGAATATCGATGACATTCAACTGCTGGAAATTGAAAGGCTGGAAATCCAAGGGATGCAGTGTTTGCGCCATTGCCCTGCTTTCTTTCACCGCCGGATCGCTCATTACTGCCCGGCTTGCTCACATTGACCGCGTGAGGGCCGACAGCAATCGCGTCTTCGAGCTTCGCATTTATCACACCGCACCGGGCAAATTGCCGGCAGTGGAGTCGGGGTTTCGAGACATCTATTCAAAGCTGTTTGCCAAACACGATCTGCAGGTCGTGGGTTACTGGGTGCCTGAGGGGGCGACCGCTTGGGACAACACATTCGTCTACCTCGTGGCTCATTCCAGCCGGGAGGAAGCAAAAAAGAACTGGGACGCAATGCTGGCCGACCCGGAGGTTCAGGAGGCAATCAAATCCGAGGAAGCCAACAAGTTGGTGGAGAAGATAGACCGAACGTACATGCGGTCGACGGATTTTTCGCCGATAAAGTAGTGTCTCATTTCGCGGGATTCGATTCGTCAGTCGAGTTCGACGCCGGAACCCTTCCTCTAGGGCCGGTGACACTTTAATTACGATTTTGTCATCAACGACAAGGTTCACCATCTCGATGGGTGGAGAGTCGATGCGCAAGAAAAGCAATCCTCCGGGGGACGAGAGCGATCAGAAGAACGAGTGAGAAGTAAAACTTAGACTCGATCTTGTGGGAGTGAGCTCCATGGATAATCCGAAACAGCTGATCACCAGGTTCGTGGAGGAGTTGTGGAATGAACGTCGACTTGACGTGGCGGACACGATCTTTGCGAAGGATTGTGTAACACATCAGCTTCAATCGGGCGCGCCAGCTGCTGCAGTGCCGCGCGGCCCAGAGGCGATCAAGGAGCATGTTGCAGGCTGGATCACCAGCTTCCCCGATCTCCGGTTCAGCATCGAACAGATGTTGAGTGAAGGAGATCGCGTTGCGATGCAGTTGCTGATGGAAGGCACCCACCAGGGCGCGTGGATGGGAATTCCCGCGAGCGGCAAGAAGATGCAGATACGGATGTTCACCGTGCACCGCGTTGTGCAGAGCAAGATCGTCGAAGACTGGGTGCTGGTGGAATCCCTTGGCTTCTTTCAGCAACTCGGAGTTGTCCCGGACGCAGCAGGCTTGGTGGGTAATTTCTTGCGTCAGCAAAGGTAATTGTTGATACCAGGCGCAGCAGCACTCAGAGCGAGTGAAATCTGCGGCAGACGGAAATGACCCACTGATGGGTCAAGTCGGGAAATTCGCCTTCCTGTGATTCCGTGACATTGACCGAGAGGAGCGTCTTCATGGGGACTTTACTTCAGGATATCCGCTATGGATTGCGCATGCTGGTCAAGAAGCCCACATTCACGATCGTGGCTGTCCTGACGCTGGCTCTGGGCGTGGGAGCCAACACGGCCATTTTCAGCATTGTCAATGCAGTGTTGCTGCGCTCTTTACCCTACCGCGATCCCGATCGTTTGGTGCGAATCTTCTTTAACGAGCCCGGCGTAGGATTGCGGGACGTTAGGTTTTCCAAGCCCGAACTGGATGACCTCGAGACGCGGTCGGGTGTATTTGAAGATGTGACCCCGATTTTTGAGGGTAGCGAGGATGTGACCGGGGCCGGACAGCCCGAGCGGGTCGAGGGGGTCAATGGCAGTTTCAGCTACTTCTCCATGCTGGGTGTGACCCCGCAAATTGGACGGCTGTTTGGTCCGCAGGACTTCGTGCCTGGTTTCGCCGCAGAGGCCGTGATCAGTGATGGCCTGTGGCGCCGCGCCTATGGCGCCGATCCGAATGTTGTCGGCCGTACCATCCGGCTCGACAATGATCCCTTAACAATTATTGGGGTTTTGCCCCCCGGATTTCGCCATCCCGGACCGACGACTTCCGGCGACGCGGAAGTGTTTGGTGCCGGCGGATTCAGCGGAGATCCTTTTCCCCCGCCAATGCGTGGTACCCGGATCTTAGTATCTGGAATCGGACGACTTAAGCCTGGCCTGACGCTGGCGCAAGCTCAGGCGCGGCTGACTGCCATGGCTGCCCAATTACGCCGCGACTTCCCCACCGACTACCCGCCGCAAACGCAATGGACAATTGAGATTCAACCATTGCAGGAAACTTTGGTGGGCAAGGTTCGGCCCATGCTGCTGGTGTTACTGGGTGCGGTAATCCTGATCGTCTTCATCGTATCGTTGAACATTGCCAATCTCCTCTTGGCGCGCGCTTCGGGACGACAACAAGAGATGGCTGTTCGGTCAGCGCTGGGAGCGAGCCGCGGACGCATGGTGCGCCAGATGCTGACCGAATCGATGCTGCTGTCGCTCGTCGGCGGTGTCGCGGGAATCGCAACCGCAGTGGGTACGTTGGGTTTCATCCTGCGCTTCGTGCCATCGAACGTTCCTCGGCTCAACGAAGTGCGAATCGACTGGGTGGTGCTGGCGTTCGCTCTGCTGATTTCCATTCTCACCGGCTTAATGTTTGGACTTGCTCCAGCGCTTCATTCGGTAAAGGGTGCTCTCTCCTCGGCCATTCGTGAAGGCGGTCGCGGGTCCGGCTACAGTACAAAAACCGGCCGATTGCGGGATGTTCTAATCGTTTCTGAACTGGCATTCGCCGTCATACTGATGGTCGGAGCCGGCTTGCTGCTCCGTACGCTGCGGGATCTCCTGCAGGAAAATCCAGGCTTTAATCCAACTCAAGTTGTCACGGCAAACATACAACTTCCGAATCCCAACGAATCGGCGGAGGATCCATATCTCGATATTCCTCGCAGAGCCACCTTCGATCGTGAGTTGCTGCGGCGCATGAAGGCAATGCCGGGAGTGAAATTCGCCGCAATCACCTCAGCTCTACCGACCACCAACACCAACCCCAACGCCGTCGGCGGCATAGGCATCGAAGGCTTCGCGATTGAGGATAGACCGGTCGAGTCCTCGCAGGATCTGAGCGCCGAGAGAATTCGGATAAGCTCCGATTATTTTAAGGTGTTACAGACGACGCTCCTGCGCGGCCGCTCATTCAACGAGGGCGATGCAGACGGCAAACCCCTGGTCGCTATTATTGATGAAAGCACTGCGCGTAAGTATTGGCCAACCCAAGATCCCGTGGGCCGCCGAGTGCGATTCGCACGAGACCGTACCAAGCCATGGACGACCGTCGTCGGTATTGTTAAGGATATCAAGAGTGACGGTCTCGACATCGATGGCGTTCCTCACATCTATGTTTCGACCTATCAAGACAACGGAAAGCGGCTGAGCGTGGTGTTGCGGACGTCTCTGCCCGCAACCCGGCTCGAACCACAGATTCGGCATGAAATCCAGAGCATTGATTCCGGCTTGCCCGTATTTGGTGTTTCTTCTATGAATGACGTTCTTGATCGGTCACTGGCTTCACGCCGTTTTTCTGCCGATCTGGTGGGCGGATTTGCTGCACTGGCGGTGCTTCTGGCCTCCATCGGAATTTACGGCTTGTTGGCTTATATCGTCGGTCAAAGATCGCGCGAGATCGGTATCCGCATGGCCCTGGGCGCACGGCGGGACGACATTCTGAAAATGTTCCTACGCAAGGGGATCGCGCTTGCCGGTGTGGGCGTCGTTGCCGGATTGGTCTTCTCTGCATCCACCGCGTCGATGATGGCAAGTCTGCTCTATGGTGTTCGCCCGCATGATCCGACTGTATTTCTGATCGTGCCTCTGCTCTTACTTGCGGTGGCCGCGCTGGCTAGCTATCTCCCAGCCCGCCGGGCGACGAAAGTAAACCCGATGATTGCCCTTCGCGATGCATGAGTTCACCGGGCTTACGTCCCGTACGTCAATGGCAGGAAATCTTAATACCATCTTTAGCTTAGTGGGAACGCGACTTAATACCTCGGTTTATGATTCTTAAGCGCAGCCACCATACCGAAAACTTGGAGAGCTGAGACAGTCCGTGAGGGAAAGCGAAGGGAACACCGTTGTCGGAGCTGATGGCCCGAGGCAGGCCGCATTCGCGGAGCACGCGCTCAATGGCCCGCTCTTTGCGAAAGGGCTCGCCCCAGTCAGCGCTTGCCGTAGTCAACAAATAAGGTCACATCCCTGCGGGATGGATCGACGCCAGACCCTGCTCCCTGCTTGACCACAAATACCTGACCCGTAATTGATTGCATAAAACGGGCGAGGTCCTGCGCAGCCGAGGAAGCTGAGCTGGAATAGTAAAAGACTGTGGAGCGATCGGCGAACCACGACGGGCGCTCTATGTAGGACGCTGAATTTGAGTCTAGTCCATACCCCTCGGAGCGCAGTTTCTCGTTCATTGTCTCCCTTTCTGAATCGGGCAACCCTAGGGTTTGCAAACCGACACTATAGTCCGCCTTGGAACGTTGCCCGACCCCACCCGCTTCCATTGACGATAATGCCTTCGGCACTAGTGCGGCATTGGATGCGAGGGCTTGAGAGACGCTTAATTGCGTTTGCTGCGTCGTGGTCTTCAAAACGCGATTCTCATCTTCAAACTTTGCGATACGTTTCACCAACGCCGGATCAGTAATTTTGGAGCTGACTTCCGTCAGAACCTGAGCCAACTCTTCATTCTTCCCCTGAAGGTCAGAGATAGTGACCTCCGCGTCCTCTAGGGCGCGGTTGGACTGAACGACGGTAGATTGCCACTTAAAGCCAGCGAGCGTGCCTCCCACAAACCCCCGCCTTAGCCAGCATTGAGTTGAACTGAACGGGCGCCAGGATTAGTAGCACCGCTAGCAAGAACAATGCAGCATCGCGCAGAAACGATACCAGGTCCTTGCCAAATGATATGGCTCGTGTGGGCCACGAGTCACTCGCCTTCGATATCTCAGGTGTCTGATCGTCGCGGACGGAAGCGGCTGAGGAAGTTGCCATTTGGTTGCTCCTGCGAACAGGTTGAGAGGGGCCCCCAAAAATTGGCCGGAGTATAGCACGTGTCAAGTTATGTGCATCGCCCATCGCGCTCTCCCACACGAGTTGGTTGGCCTAACATCCTGACTACACTCATCATCCGAACGTACTCATGTGAACAGAATCGAAGGAAATCGGAACTTGAGTGCAAACGCCTGTTGCGTCAGCCATCAAACTCTGTCGCCGTCACCCAGCCCCAATCTACTCTGTCAGTTCAAACAGTTTCCGCTTGGCAATTTAGACAATTGCAGATCTGTCGACGCCAGTGTGTGATTACCGCACAAGCTTGTGATGCGGATCGTAATCGTAGTTATGCTGCTGTTCCCGATGGGCCCGGTAAGTGAGGCCACCGATAAGAAGGACTCACCCGCAGTGGCGCCGGCCAAACAATTGAGGAATGCGGCGGGAATGCCACCGCACTACTGGTGTGAACGTGGGCAGAAATGAATTCAGTTGAGGTCAGCCTGATAGTATTCGCGTGTATGTTCGGCGGTGCGATGCTGGGCATGTCTCTTCGCGCACACTTGCCGGAGCATCATCAAAGTGCGGACTCGCAACGAATCGTGAACTTGGGCGCAGGGATTGTCGGCACCATGGCGGCGCTGGTTCTAGGCCTGCTGGTTGCTTCCGCGAAAGGTACTTACGATGCGCAAAATAACGAGCTGATTACCGTCGCCGCCAAAATGGTTTTTGCCGATCACGCTCTGAGTTTTTACGGACCGGAAGCGAAGGACACTCGTGACCTATTGCGTGGTACCGTCGCGGAAACGATTCGACATCTATGGCCGAACGAGCAACTCCCTGCGGTGGACTCAACACATCCTCAATTAGTAACTCCGGCAGCGCTCTACGAATCAATTCAGGGACTCTCTCCTCAGAACGACTCTCAACGGGCCATTAAGGCCCAACTATTGGCGACCGTCATAGATGTTGCGGAAACACGATGGCTGATGTTCGAGCAGCAAAGCATGTCGATCTCCAAACCATTGCTGGTGATCCTCATTTTCTGGATGGTCATCAACTTTGTCAGTTTCGGCTTGTTCGCCCCCCGTAACGCAACCGTGATCGTTACCTTGTTCCTGTGCGCGATCGCGGTAGCAGGTGCAATCTTCCTGATCCTGGAGTTTTATCGGCCGTTTGGAGGATTCATCCAAATTCCCAGCACCACCATGCACAATGCCTTGGCTCAAATGGGTCGCTAGTCCGGCGTCGATCGGAACAGACATGGAACGGTTTCCAAGCCTAACTGTTGCGCAATTAGGATTTCACTCATCGTCCCGGTCGGACGGGTTTTGAGTGACATCGCCTGTTAGCAACAGTTGGGACCTTGGCAGCCGTTAAGAATCGAGGCGTTGAGCCCCAAACACGACTGCATGTGCATTTCCGTCCTCACGGGTTCCTATCCTGCAGTGGGGGAGGCCGCTGGTTTTTTGAAGGCGATGATATTGATTTGTGTGTTGATCGCGCTGGGAGGAGGAACAAGCCTAAAAGTTCGCCACTTTGCAAAATTTTTCACGTTGACACGATTGTTTGACAGGGATATGTTCTAACACGCTTTCGGGCCCTTCCGTTTTGTACCTCCGTTGGAAAGGCGCAGAGTCGAGGGTTCTTCTAATTTCAGTCAATTCGATTGTTAGTCGAGTGGACAGCCCAGGGACGCCTTACAACGAAACCAAGGCCGCGTAAAGGCGGCCATTAATCATTAGTGAATTCGGTCAAAATCAGCCCCACTACGCAGATGCTGCGACATCCAGCGTGCAGCAGCTACGAGAATGTGGCTGATGTTCAGTGCAATATCGAAAACGCGGAGTGCACGGTTTCACGTCACCGTTAGCGTACTCTTCGCTCTTTTCGATTAACAATCAATATCCCCCCTAACGCGTTTTTCGTGACATCCCCCCCGTTTGTGCCGATGCGCGTTTGCAGGTGAATCCTGCTGTAAGAAGCAAAGGCGGCTATCTCAAGGCTCAAGGTCGATAAAAACACACAAAAACATTGCGGAGGAAGGTATGAACCGATGTGAATCGTTCCAGCATCTAGCCTGCATTCTCCGACGTTCGTTCGGTTTGATGCCAGGAGCAGTCCTGCTCGTAGCTTGTGTCACTTTGGCCAGCACGTTGGCGGTTGCCCAGTTCAGTACTCCAACGCAGTTGGTCTTTCAGAATGGCTGGGTGGATGCCGGATTCACCACCAGCCATGCCATGGTTCAGGAATCAAACGGCATCGTCCAGTTCAGAGGATCGATCGAGGGAGGGACTACCTCCGTGGCGTTCACGTTGCCCGCGGCTCTCAGCCCGGCGACCAATGTGTACATCCCGGTCGATATGTGCAATGCAACTAAGGGACGGCTTTTAATTCAGCCCAGTGGCGTCGTAAGCGTCCAGGCTGAAACGAGTTTCAGCAATGCTCAGTGCTTCACCTCGCTCGACGGTGCGCAGTTCTCCCTTAACGCTACTGGGTACACCAACCTTACGCTCGTCAATGGCTGGACCGGCGCCCCATTCGGCACAAGTACTCCGGCGATTCGGGTCATCTCAGGAGGAGTTCACTTCAAGGGCGCTATGGCCACCAGCGGGACCAATGCAGTGGCATTCACCGTACCCACATCGGCACGTCCGAAAACCGACGTCTACGTCCCGGTCGATTTGTGTAACGCCACAAATGGGCGGCTGCACATTACGACCGCTGGCGTCGTAAGCGTCCAGGCTGAAACGAGTTTCAGCAATGCTCAGTGCTTCACCTCGCTCGACGGTGTGTGGTACGCCCCAAACCCTGCTGGTTACTCGGCGCTTGCCTTGATCAACGGTTGGACCAACGCCCCGTTCAGCACCAGCAATGCAGCAGCGGCAAATGCTTGGGGTGCCGTCTATTTCAAAGGCGCTATTGCTACGACCGGGACCAATTCACAACCGTTTACGTTGGTACCGAGGTTCCGCCCGATCACCAACGTCTATGTGAACGTCGATCTCTGCAATGCAACCAAGGGTCGGCTTATCATTCAAACCAACGGCGTGGTTACCGTCCAGGCTGAGACAAGTTTCAGCAATGCGCAATGCTTCACGTCGCTCGACGGTGTTATGTTCGTCCAGTGACCACGTTTGCGAAGTCGAGGGCGAGGAGGATCCTGGCACTGTGGATCGCCTCGCCCAAAACCTGCGAGGCATCCATCATCGGTGTTGCACAAAATCCCCGCTCAAGCCCATTCTTGGAAGATCAGTAAACTGGCCCGATACACTCGTACCTCCAAAAAGAGGCGAAGGGAAAGCGCATACTTGTTAAATCGCCTGATTACAGCAATTGACCACACCGCGTTTGCTTGAGTCGTGAGGTCAGCGGACGAACAAAAGTAGCGCGGCACGGCACGCAGTTCTGGAGCCTACCAGTCAATGGCATATATCTCCTCGCTGCTGGTGTCGCGTTGCAGCAGGAGAGAATCGTCTGGGCCTAATCCTGACCAAGGTTCGAAGGAACTCCATAAGCGCCGTGCGCCCTTGAGGCTGACCAGCAGTTCTAGCTTGCCATCGGAAATACGAACCCGGTAGAAGCCCTGATCTCTGCCCAGAGTGTCGAAATACAAGAATTGCCCGTCATGCGACCAGCTGGGATAACCGATCCACATGCTTGTCAGCTCTTTCCATTGCCGGCGGCCAAAATCAAAAAGCATCAGCTTCTGCTGGTCTATCGTGATAGCGGCGATATATTTCCCGTCGGGTGACCAACGTGGAGAAAAGAGCGACTCGCTTCCAGGGAGCCGCATCTCCGTATTCGTGTGCAGATTTACGATCGAGATTCTTTGACTCTTCCACTCCGCGTCCAGAAGGGTCAGCGCGATCGACTGACCATCCGGCGACCATTGCGGATCCTCGGACAACAGGATGCTAGAAACGATTTCCCGTGGAGTGCCTCCACCCGAGGGAATAAGAAACGATTTCGTCACGTTCTGTTGCCAGGCCATGAAAGCGATTTGTCTGCCATCGGGCGACCAGCGGGGGACCATCACTTCCATAGGAGGTGTGAGCTGAATCCGCTCGCTTCCGTCGACTCTGCTGCGCCAGAGCGTTCCCTCGGGCTGGGCGACGTATGCGACCCACTGACCGTCGCTCGAAAACGCTACCTGGCTGGCTGAGATTCCGCCAAGGTAGGGCACAAAGCCGGATTTGGGTTCGTAGCGCACAAGCTCTGAGCGGCGCCGCAATCCAACGACAAATATCTTTTTTCCGTCTTTGCTCGGTTGAGGAGAGAAGAATTCCAGAGGACCATTGGTTAACTGAATTGGTTTCGGATCTCGCACAAACAAGCTGCGTTTTTCCGGAAGTACCCAAAGGTCCTTGGGGCCTGCTCGGGAGTAAGTCTGAAAGAGGAAATAGCGACCATCGAGGGTCCAGTTCCCGCAACATTCTCGAGGCGGATTGTGCCAACCTGTCAAAAGAGGATGCAGGCCAGTTCCGTCGCTGTCAACCTCCCACAGCGAAACTGAGTCGTTCTGCACGACGGAGAAGCGAAGGCGACGGCCATCGGGCGAGCACCGAAGGAAGTAAGTTCCGCCCTTTGTCGAGGCTAACTTGTGTGGCGAAGAACCATCGGCGTTGGCGGCATAGACATCGTTCTTGTAAGTAAAGTAGATGGTTTTTCCGTCGGGCGACCACGTGCCGGAACTGCCGTACAGTTCACCGAGACGGCGTGGCGAACCGGCGGGCAGAGTCATCGTCCACATGCGGCCGTCATCTGGCCCGGAGAAATTGGCGATGAGCAGCTGAGATCCGTCGGGAGAGATGTCATAGAGGAAGACATCAGAAATTGGAATTCGCAAGGGCGTCGGGCGACCGCCCGCTGCAGAGACTTCGCTGACGACGAACTGTTCGTTGTCGATCTCCTGGAAATAGATACGCTGCCCGTCGGTGGCAATTCCCTCGTATCGATCTCCAGCTTTGGCCCGGCCATCGTCGGTAATTTGGGTGAAGCGCGTCAGACCGGACGTCCGCAATCCAGCAGACTGCCATAGAGCGATCGTCGACAATAGGACAAGAGCAGCAACGGATAACGGCCACCACCGCCAAGGAGCGGAACGGCGCGAAGGCAATGAGGGAGAAACCACTACCGCTCCATCGACAGGCGCAATAAAACGATAGCCACGACGGTGGAGAGTTTCAATGAAACGGGGGTTCCCTGAATCGTCGCTCAGGGCCTCGCGCAATTTCTTGATGCTGCTGTTCAGGCTGTGATCGAAATCAACGAACGTGTCGCTGGGCCAGAGTCGTTGGCGGAGTTCTTCACGGGTGACGGTCTCGCCCGGGCGCTCCAGCAGCATGGTCAGAATTTGGAAGGGTTGGCCCTGCAGCTTGATGCGCATCCCGCTCTTGCGCAGCTCGGCTTCCTGAAGGTCAACTTCGAAGATCCCGAAGCGGACCACCCGCGACTTTTCAGTGGGCACCGGCATAAACCTCTCTCTTCTAACTGCCCCACTGCTAGACCGCTACGATTCTGTGCCGGACAAGAGGCAATGTCGGTGATGAGAATCACGCAACAGCGTCTCCTGCTGGAGCCGAGTCGGCTTTCGCTCTATCTCGTATCGGATCACTTCTTTTTCTATCTCTAGTCCCTTCAATGGGTTAGTCGGCGATAACTGTTCCTGTTTCAGATCATCTTGCATGCATTGTTATTTTTCACGGCTAGGGCGATGGTGCCATCGATTCACGAGCCGGATCGGAAAACCGCTGGGCCGTGAAGAGGAGGGTTTATGAAAAAGTTTGCATTCTACGCGATAGCGTTCATCTGTGTCTCGAGCGCCGCGAATGTGGTGAGCCAGGCTCAGACCGTCGGCCTGAAGGTCAACATTCCGTTCAACTTCAACATCGAAGAGAACGTTCTTCCCGCCGGCCAATATCTGATCTTGGCCCCTCAGGGCGGCACTTTACGAATCGAGGGTCCCGACGGCGCAGCGGCTCTGGCAATGACAAACCCCGTCATTGGAACTCGACCCGAAGGAGCCGGAGCGTTATCGTTCCGCTGCTACGGGCATCGTTGCTTCCTGTTTCAGTTCTGGTCAGCCCGCACTGAAACCGGGCAACAGGTCTCCAAGTGCCGTCTCGAGAAGGAACTTGCCGGTGAGAAGGAGCAGCTCGCATTGATCACATTGCGAGGAACGGTATCGCAATAGATTTCCGGCTGCGAAGCAGACACGCTGAATCCGGAGAGAGACCCCACGTCGCAAGTCCTTCGGTAGGTGTGGGGCCTTTGCTCATTCTGGTCAAGCGTATTGACGTAACATCCTGATTACACTCACCATCCGATTCCAGAAATCGGTTCGATGTGAAGCGGATCGAAAGCGCTCGAAATTTGAGTGCTAAGGCCTGATTGCGTCAACTATTGGAAACAACCAGTCTGCCTAAAGTACATTAATATCCGTGAAATCCTTGCCTGCTAGCGCCACAGTTCTCATCGCGACAGTCGTAACCACAACCTCTGTTTTCGCCATTGGAAACAGGCAAGTAGACACGCAGGAAAATTCCGCGGCGGCGTTGAGTGTGTGCGATGTGTTGGCGAACCCGAATGCTGGGGAGAATCACACACGGTCCTGAGATTATCGGAAAATGCAATTAATGCCAAGTACTTTGTAATGCAAAGTATGGTCAAAAGGAGTGTCAGGCGACAGGCTTCCGGGGTAGGCCACAGGCTATTTCGCCGGATTCAGCAGCCCAAACACGCCCACGCCTTTCGTCGTGGCAACGTAGACCTTGCCGTTGGCGATCATCGGCGTGATGAACTTGTTTCCGGCGCCGAAGTGGTCACGCCCATTGGCGGCCTGGTTGCTGTTGTAGATTTCCGCCAAAGTCTGTGCGTTGTAGGTGTGCAGCACGGCGGGATTTGTATTCTCCGCGGCCCACACGATGGCATTCTTCCCCTCGTTGGCCGAGATGCTGGGAGTCGCTCCCGGATAGCCGAACGCATTCGATGTCTGAGCTACGGGACTGGCTGCGAGCTTGGCGTTCTGAAACCGGAAGGCCATGATCGGCGAGTTCTGGGGGCCGTAGTAAATCATGGGACCCGCTGCCGCCGGCATCGCCCAGACGCCTCCACCCAAGACGCTCTGAAGTTCCTGATAGATGTTGTTGGTCTTGGAATTGAACTTCCCCATATTCGTGCGGTCGACTACGTACAGATTCCCGTCCTTGCCCGCACCCACGGCCAGTTCCCACGTTTTGCCCGTGGAGTCGTTCTGGTTCGTCAGCAGCGCTCCACCAGACCCGAGGTCAACATCACGATCACTTTCGTTCACCCCGTTGAACATTTCAAAGTAGTCGGCTACCGCCAGTCCGCCTTGCGTCGTTAGGCGAAGGAAAGCGTTACCGAAATCGCTTTCGCTTGGGAATCCAGACGAATTCAGCTTTGTGTCGAAGACTCCGTTCGCGTCGAGCAGGAAAATGTTGCCGCTTGCGTCGGCGGCCATGCCCGCGCCCGAGTTCCAGATCGCTCCCTCGTCGGCATTGGGAGTCACATTGATGACGGTCGTCTGCGCCAGCGTTCTTGCGCTGTAGCCCATGATCCAGCCCGTGTAGGGACGGTAATCACAGTGGGAAGCCCACGCAAGGTAAACGGTGCTGCCGACCAGCAGCAGGCCGGCACGCTCTTTGTACTGGCTGGGATCGAAAATGACGTAGCCGTTGACGCTGTTGTCGCCGATCCCTGGGTACTGTGCCTGAATATCCACCGGCCCGTGCGCGAGCTCGCTGCCATTGGTCGCGTCGAGAGCGTGCAGCCGCTGATGGTAGTTTCCGGAGCTGTCTTTCGACATGGCCACGACATAGATAACGGGATGGCTATTCTTTGGGCGCACGACGACGGGAGTCGAAGTGATGCCGATCTCGGGCGTCACCTGCGAGCAGCCACGGTCGTCGGATGTAGTCTCCCCAACTGGCAGAGTCGTAACTTGCCAAAGTCGTGCGCCGGTATCGGCGTCGTATACATAGACAGAGTCGTGTTCGCTGACGACGATCAGCAGGTTGTGCGCGACGCCGGCTATCGTCACATTTGAAACGTAGAGCGGTTCGGCATCGACCAGGCCGTCGGCGGCGACCGTGAACAATTTCCCGAAGGTCGTCGGGTTCACGTTAGCCAGCGTCAGAGTTTGCTCCTGGTTGTCGAAGCCGGTGCGAGCGTTGTTGTTGTGGTAGGTCAGCACATCCTGGCAGAAGGATGAGGACACTAGACCGAAAATTGACAGCGCCAGAACCAGGGGACCGCGGGCGCGCGACGCTGCCGCAGATGGCGGGAAAAGCTGCATAAAAATTGCCTCCGAACGACGGTGCGGGGGTACAGCAAGACGGGGAGTTTAGAGTACCGTATTTCTGGCCTTTCGACCAGAGTTCATCGGTTAGCGCGGGAATGAGAAGCACATCCTAACGTCTTCTGGCTGACCATTGGAACACACTCCCTCGCTTTGCTCAGTTGGCTGGCAAGAACGGCGCATTCAAAGGATTCGTCATCAAGCACCTTGATGCGACCTTGAATACGGACGATGTTGAAACCATCAAGAAGAACACAAGTACGCATTGCCCAATCGGCCTGGAAAGCACCTGCGGGGCCTATCCAAGCACGCCGATTCCGCAATGAAAGAGGCATCCGCACCTTAGTTGGTGAAAAATCTCCATTACACTCATCATCCGAACGTACGGATGTGAACCGAATCGAAAGAAGGCGAAATTTGAGTGCTAACGCATGTGACTGTTGAAAAAGTCCCTCCGTTGATGCTTGTGGCGGTGCAAGGTTCAGGTTATAAGCAGGCCAGAGTTCTCTAAAGCACTACCACACATCCTGGCCTCACCCTTTACGCCTCAGCGAGATTTGTGGCAAAATACGCGTCCACAATGGCGGCTAAACCAGCGGCGATCTTCCTCCTTTTGCTGGTTCCCTGCGTTGGATGGGCGCAGGAGTGGCGGTTCCATGGAGGCACTCCCGAGGGGACGAGATTCTCCTCTCTGCAGCAGATTAACCGGCACAATGTTGGCACTCTGAACCGCGCATGGACGTATCACACCGGCGAGGTGAATCGCGCCAATGAAACAGACCGCCATCAAATTGCGCCATTTGAAACGACACCGCTAGTTGTGGATGGAATGCTCTATGTCTCAACCCCCTCGAACCGAGTGATTGCACTGGATGCGGAAACGGGCAAGGAAATTTGGCAGTTCGATCCGCAGGCAGGTCGCGCGAAGCGGACATTCTTCCAGCATCGTGGCGTTGCCTACTGGCAGAGCGAAACAGGAGATGATGGGCGGATCCTATACGGCACGCTGGACGGACGCCTGATTTGCCTAGACGCCAAGACTGGCAAGCCTTGTCACGGCTTTGGTACGGATGGCGCGACGAATCTGCGTGTGGGAGTCGCAGACGAATTCCCGAAAGCGGAGTACGCTGTGACGTCGCCGCCCGCGATCTATAAAGACCTGGTTATTGTGGGAGCTGCGGTTCCGGAATATCCCTCCAGAGGACCAAGCGGAGCGGCGCGCGCTTTTGATGTTCGCACCGGGAAGTTGGTGTGGACCTTTCATTCCATCCCCGGGCTTGGAGAAGCCGGACACGAGACTTGGTCAGAAGCAACGTGGAAGGGAAGAACGGGCGCAAACGTCTGGTCGATTATGAGTGTGGACGTAGAGCGCGATTTGGTTTTTTTGCCGATTGGTTCGGCTTCGTATGATTTCTATGGTGGTGATCGCAAAGGTCAGGACTTGTTCGCGAACTCGCTCGTGGCATTGCGAGCCTCGACGGGCAAGCTGGTGTGGTATTTCCAAATGGTGCACCACGACCTTTGGGATTACGATATGCCGGCACAACCGACACTAATCGATGTGCGTCGAAATGGGAAATCGATTCCGGCGGTTGCCCAGGTAACCAAGATGGGATTTGTCTTTATTTTCGACCGGGTCACCGGAAAACCGCTGTTTCCTGTGGAAGAGCGTCCGGTTCCCGCAAGCGATGTGCCGGGCGAGGCATCCTGGCCGACGCAGCCATTTCCGAGCAAGCCACCAGCCCTGGTGCGACAGGAGCTGAAGGAAAGCGACATCACAACGGTTTCACTGGAGTCCAATCGCTATTGTGCAGAATTGTTTCATTCGCTGGAGAATCGAGGCATGTACACGCCTTATGGGCGCAAGCAGACGCTGGTCGTACCCGGCACGTTAGGGGGAGCGACATGGTCGGGTGGATCGTTTGATCCCGAGCTGGGATATTTATTCGTGAATGTCAATGAGTTGGGAGCCGTGGGTGCAATGGAGCCGCAGCCAGCAGGCGCGCCCGTGCCATACCGCCGTAACTCGAAAGGAGGCGAATATGCGCGCTTCTGGGACCAGAACCAGTGGCCATGCCAGAAGCCTCCATGGGGAACATTAAATGCAGTCGACGTCAATAAAGGGGAGATCGTTTGGCAAGTGCCCCTCGGTGTGGTCGATGGGTTGGAAGGGGAAACGGGCTCGCCAAATCTTGGGGGATCGGTCGCGACCGCGGGTGGGCTGATATTCATCGGCGCAACGGCAGATAGTCGTTTTCGGGCCTTTGACTCGCGCACGGGAAAGCAACTATGGGTGGCAGAGTTGGCCGCTAGCGCACACGCTGCGCCAGTTACCTTCATGGGAAAAAGGAGTGGCAAACAATTTGTAGTGATTGCCGCAGGAGGTGGAGGCTATTTCCGGGGTAAAACGTCCGACGAAGTTGTGGCGTTTGCTTTGCCGCATTAGCAGGGACGTCGGCGTCTGAAACGATAATTAGTGCGAGAGTCGAAAGTTAAGAAGATGGTTGAGGGAGCTGGCGGAAGTATCCTCTCTCTTCATTGATCCCCAAACGTAAACTGTCGTAAATAGGAACCGCTACATGGTTGGCGAAAAATCCCCATTACACTCATAATCCAAACGTAGGGATGTGAAGCGAATCGGAAGAAGTCGAAATTTGAGTGTTAACGCCTGGTAGCGTCAGTTGACGTATATGCATGTCCCCATCCCACTTCGAAAACCTTCCTCACGGCGGTTGCAGGACGGTATCTCTAAAGCTTGTGGATACAGATGGTTGGCCACTTTTATTCGTTGACAACCTTAAAATCCAAGAGTACTATCCGCCGCGAGTCTTGGCGCCCCATCACTTCCCCTGATGGCTGGCCATTCGGGCAGCACAAGCAGCGCAGGCTTGCTCGGTCCGTTGTTTCTTTACCGCATTCCCGTCCGATCTCGTTGCGATGAGCACTACCTAAGTGCTCCGAAAGGAATTGCTATGAAGCCGCTCTTGTGGATTTCACTCTCCCTCGTCGTTGTTGTTGGATCCCTCGCTGCCGCTCAGCAGCCGGCTTCCACGCCCATCACGGTGGACTGCAGCAAGGGTCAGTCGTTGAATAAGACGCTCACTAATCTGAACCGGCAAGCGGCTTATACCGTGTCGGTCAATGGAACCTGCACCGAGTTTGTTCAGGTTATCGGCTTTCACAATCTGCTGCTGAAAGGCCTGCCCGGAGCCACTCTCGTGCAACCCGGCACAGGTGGGGGAAACCTCTTCAACACCACGCTCTATATTGAGTCCTCCCAAAGCGTGCAAGTCGAGGGATTCTCCGTTCAGGGGAGCACCCTGAACAATATCGGGATTGGGCACGGCAGCACCGATATCCGCCTGCGTTCTCTCGATATTCAGGGAGGTGGAGGCATTGTCGTCTTTGAGAACAGCCAAGTCTCCATCGCGTACGTGCACGTGCAGGATACAGGTTACGCATCGCTACAGATATACGACTCTTCTGATGTGCACGTCGAGCACTGTCTGTTCGAGTACACGACGAACGGTCAGAATCAATGGCACGTCGGCATCGCCCTCGGAGCGTCGCACGTCACGGTGTACGCCACAACAATTCGCAATATGCAGCAAGGCATCAGCGGGGGCACCGATTCCATCGTCGATCTGGGCGTCTACAACACGTACTACGTCGCCACTGGCAATACCGACGTTGTCATTGATAATTCCGGGGGCTTCAACTTTGCCGGCGTAGCGCTCACCGGTGGATCGCTGAACATCTACAACGCGAAGCTTGTCGTCAATAAATCAGGCCAGTTTTGGGGAGGAACAACAGCAGGCGTGCTTCTCGATGGGGGCGCCACCATGATTGCCTCCAGCGGATACCTCAGCTTGTTAGGCAGTCTGGGGCAGGGAATTGTGGCCATGAACAACTCGCACGCTACTCTGTTTGGCGCCACCATCTCGACTGGAACTCACGGCGGCCTAGTCGCGATCAACAACTCGAGCATCGACCTATCTACCAACAATACCCCTCCTTCGACGATCAGCGGGAACGCAGTGGACCTTTTCTGCGACTCTGATTCCAAGATCACTGGTACCGCGAACATCGCCGGGTCTCCGACAGCGCAGTGCACAAACCTGCTTTCCGGTGAAACTGTACCGCTGCCGTAGAGTTCCAAGTACGAACGGTGTGGACGAGTTCCGCACCGTTTTTCCCTTCTCGGAGTGAATTCAGCTCAGGGCAGCTGCCGTTTTGCGTAGTTGGTGAAAAATCGCTCTTACACTTATTGATTTTCGGCCGGGGAGTTTGACGGGAGACTTACGCCTTATCAGCGAGGATTTGACCGCTTACCGACGAATACGTTTCCCTGAGATTTCGTAGTTCGTCTTCACTCAGTAAAACATCAGCCAAGCCGCAGTCTAAACAGACAAGAAGCTTCGGGGATGCTAAGACGCTTTTTGCAAACTTTGCTCTCCCGAAAACGTGAATACTGATTTCGCTCGTAAACGCCTTCACGTTGTCCGATTGGCACGAAGTGCAAGCCATAACAATCACCATCGTTCATGTTAGCGCCGTGAGAGAAAGCTAGCAGTGACTGAAATTACAAATCGAGGTGAAACCACTTCTAAGTAGTTCGCGACAAGTCGCCTACTCTTGATGGCCTGACAGTAATGATTTATAGAGTCGATAATGGAAGTAAATAGAGGGGCTCTCTACCAATTTATTCAGTTGAATGCCGATGCCTCTGGTGCCAGTCTGTTTTACAACTCTTCCAAAAATACGATGGGGCCGAGTTCCGCAAGAGGACTCGGGCGGGTCCCCTCTATTAGTGGGCCAAATTTCGCGGCGCGCACCGAACCTGCTTAATCGAGGCGGTTTCGTGGTGCATATCAAGAAACATTGCCTTCGTCTTGTGCGTTGGTGCTGTGCCAGTTTCCTAGAACGTTAATCCCAAAGACCAGAGCACGGCAAAAGGCCACCTTCGACTGGCGACTGATGCACTGAAGTTAAGCAATATGTCTCGACGCTCAGCAGATGAACGAAAACGGTTGCCTGTGAACAGCGCGAAGACGTCCCGTGTTTTCGACCGTCTACGCCAAAGATTTGGTATGCTTCCAAACCCTTCGTCGCGATTGCAAGACGATAAAGCAATTGGCCTCCTTGCTTCCATTGTGGATTCGTCCGATGATGCCATCGTCAGCAAGACTCTCGACGGCATCATCACGAGCTGGAATAAGGCGGCGGAACGACTATTTGGCTATAGCGCTAAGGAAGCCATCGGACAGCATATCTCGCTCATTATTCCGGCCAATCGGATGGAGGAAGAAATAACCATCCTTCAAAACATACGCCGAGGTGAACG
>DATFQQ010000053.1:0-5199 GCA_035264195.1 Candidatus Sulfotelmatobacter sp.
GGACGGGGCTTCTGGTAGGAAGTCTCGCGCTCATTCGTACTCATCAC
Source organism: Candidatus Sulfotelmatobacter sp. (assembly GCA_035264195.1). Classification (GTDB taxonomy): domain Bacteria; phylum Acidobacteriota; class Terriglobia; order Terriglobales; family Acidobacteriaceae; genus Sulfotelmatobacter. Next base: position 48 of record DATFQQ010000053.1, read on the forward strand.
TGAACCCGAAAAAGCCAGCAAATGTTGAGAAAGCTGCGATTGGCCATGCGGAATTATAGTGCCAGTCCAGCTCGGACTGCACGCGATTGAACACCACTAAGATTGGTTCGGTTGTACGCTGATTCAGATGGCGCTCGAAGAGCCGGGCCGTCCTTCGGCACGCTCGCATAGAATCCATTCGCGAACGTACGGAGGGCATTGGACCAGTTCGATACCCTCGTCTTCGCAGCTGATCAGGAAACGAACTACTTCGAGATCGACGAGAGTAACTTCGCTCAGATCCAGAGCCTTAAGCGCGCAGCCATTACTCATTACAGATCGGACGAACTCGACAAGGTCAGAGCGAAATCGGCCGCTCAACCGCAGCCTTTTGGAGCACCCGTCGAGTTGTTTTTCAATCTTCAACATTTCGGTACTCACGCACCATCGCGAACAATCCCATACCGGGCCGCTGGCTTCGGGCGGGACATCATCGGTCATCACTCATCGTTCTTGATTGCATTTCCAGCCCCTTTTCGCAAACCACTGGCACACAAGGAGTTGACTTGCCAGCCGATGCTGGGTCTTCAGCAAAATGCTGAAAGTTCAGCAGGCCAGATGAGAGCGGGAACCCGCTAACCAACTTGCTTTTCAATCAGTTTAGGAGTGGCCACTTTTTTGCCATCTCGATTGTGTCCACACTTTCGGTAAAGGTGGTGAATCGCACTATGAAGACAATCTCCGTAGTTGAACACTCGTGTGAATTTGGCGGCGGGGGAGTTGCCTCGACGGATCTACGCACTCATAAGCACACGCCAATGTTGGCCTGCATCCTTTTCCTTGTGCCGATCTTGGTGCTTTCCGGTTGCTGGCGTAGTCAGGTGGCGTCGAAGCGGCCGAGTACGGAAGCGCTTGTTGCCTCACCAGTTCTGCAGGATGTAACTGTGTGCAGCGAATGGGTGGCGACGCTGGATGGTTACGTAAACGCCGATATTCGCCCGCAGGTTTCTGGATACATCATCAGTCAGGACTACAAAGAAGGTACGGTCGTCCGAAAAGGGCAGGTGCTGTTCGAAATTGATCCCCGGCCATTTCAAGCGGCTCTTGATCGCGCTCAGGGCGAATTGGCCCAGGCAGAAGCACAACGGAGCAAAAGCAACATCGACGTGGAACGCGATACGCCTCTCGTCGCGCAAAAGGCTGTGCCGAGGGAAAAGTTGGACAACGAAATCCAGGCCAAGCGAGCGGCTGAAGCCGCCGTCGTTTCAGCAAAGGCAGCGGTGGAGCGGGCGGAGCTCGATCTCGAGTGGACCAAGGTTACATCGCTTGTTGATGGCGTCGCGGGAATAGCCGAAGTTCAGATGGGAAATTTGGTCGGCCCGAGCTCGCACCTGACCTCGGTTTCGAAAGTCGATCCCATCAAGGTGTACTTCCCCGTAAGCGAACAGGAGTATTTGCGGGCGAGGCAGATCAGCTCGACGGGACAGCCATTGCAACTCTTCGACAATTCACCCGAACTGATCCTGGCGGACGGAACGGTATATCCACAGAAGGGCAAGATCCTGTGGACTGACCGTCAAGTAGATAGCAACACGGGCACGATCCGCCTCGTGGCAGCGTTTCCCAATCCGGGCAACATCTTGCGCCCAGGCCAATACGGCCGTGTGCGAATCCAAACCAGCACCAAGAAGCAAGCCCTCTTGGTCCCGCAGAGCGCGGTCAAAGAACTTCAAGGCGGATACCAGGTCGCAGTCGTAGGAGCCGACAACAAGGCCACCATGCGCTCGGTCAAAGCGGGCGAAAAGGTAGGGACCTTCTGGGTCATCGACCATGGCTTGAAACGAGATGACCAGATCGTTGTGGAGGGAATTGGAAAGCTTAAAGAAGGGACTGTCGTCGTTCCCAAAACCACGCAGCTTCAAGCGGAGGTACGCTAACCATGTCTAAATTCTTCATCGATCGTCCGATCGTTGCCATCGTAATTTCCATCCTGATGGTCATCGTCGGAGGCATCACCATCACGGGTCTTCCTGTAGCGCAATTTCCGAATATCGCTCCTCCGGAAATACGGGTTTCTGCCCCCTACCCCGGCGCAGACGCCGAGACGCTTGAGAAAGCGGTAGCCACGCCCATCGAGCAGCAGGTCAACGGCGTCGACAACATGGATTATATGTACTCGCTGAATTCGACTAACAACTCGACCACAGTCCTCTATGTCGATTTTGACCTGAAGACCGATCCGAATACCGACCTCCTCCTCACGCAATCGCGTCAACAACTGGCGAACGGCCAGCTCCCGCCGGAGGTCAATCAGATCGGTATCGACGTTAAGAAATCGCTGACCTCGCCCATGATGCTGATGGCTCTGTATTCGCCAGAGGGCAGTCGCGACGCGAAGTTTCTATCCAACTATGCATACATCAATCTCAAAGAGCCCATCGCGCGTGCCTACGGTGTGGGTCAGGTTCAAGTGTTCGGCATAGGCGAGTACGCAATGCGGATCTGGGTAAAACCTGATCGGTTGGCGAAGCTCGGCGTAACGGTCAACGAGGTTATCAGTGCAGTGCAGTCGCAGAACACGGTGAATCCGGCGGGTCAGGTCGGAGGCGAACCGAACGTAGCTGGTCAGCCTTTCACTTACGCGGTGCGCGCTCAGGGCCGGCTTACGACATCGGAAGAGTTTGGTGACATCGTTGTCCGCGAAGGGGCCAATGGCGGTGTAGTGCGCGTCAAGGACGTCGCGACTGTTGATTTGGGTTCACGCGACTACAACTGGATAGGCCGGCTCAATGGTCAGCCATCGGCCTTGGTTGCTGTCTATCAGCTGCCCGGTTCCAACGCGGTGCAGGCGGCAGAGGGCGTTCGAAAGCTCATGACCAAAATGAAAGAGAGCTTCCCGGCGGACGTAGAGTACGCAGTCACGCTCGACACGACCGATGCCGTAAGAGCAGGCATGAAGGAAATTGTCCTTACGCTGGCCATCGCTTTCGTTCTCGTCATCCTTGTCGTTTTCCTTTTCCTGCAGGACTGGCGCGCGACGCTGATTCCAATGCTGGCTGTGCCGGTCTCGCTGGTGGCCACCTTCCTGGTATTTCCGCTCTTCGGCTTCTCCGTCAATACCCTTTCGCTCTTCGGGTTAGTGCTGGCGATCGGCTTGGTGGTGGACGACGCCATCGTCGTCGTCGAAGGTATTCAACGACACATCGAAGACGGCCTGACTCCCAAGGAAGCCGCACGAAAGGCAATGGACGAACTGACCGGCCCGGTGGTCGGGATCGCTTTGGTCCTATCGGCAGTGTTCGTGCCAACGGTTTTCATTCCAGGCATCACCGGCCGGTTGTATCAACAATTTGCCCTGACCATCGCGATCTCCGTCGTCATTTCCGCGTTCAACGCTCTAACGCTAAGTCCGGCGCTGGGGGCTTTGATGCTTCGGCCGAAGAAACAGACCCGCGGCCCGTTAGGATGGTTCTTCGCCTGGTTCAATCGCGTATTTGCAACCGGAACCAACTTCTACGTGCGAATGTCGGGCAGCTTGGCTCGAAAGAGCGCTGTAGCGTTGGTAGCAGTCGCCGGTTTTGCGGTGGCGGGAATCTCCTTTGCGAAAGTGCTGCCTTCAAGCTTTCTGCCCGACGAAGACCAGGGATTTATGTACATTTCCATGCAGCTGCCTGAAGCTTCGTCGATTCAGAGCACGTCTCAGGCTGCCGCAGCGGTGGAAGCGGTCCTGAAATCCACGCCGGGAGTCAAATATTACTCCACCTCCGTCGGATTCAGCCTCCTCAGCCTGACCCGCACCAGCTACAACGCCTTCTTCTGGGTAAGCCTGCAACCATGGGACGACCGCAAGAAAATCGACGAGCAATACCAGGTAATTAAGGCGAAGTTGAACGCGAAGCTCATCACACTTCCGCAAGGAACAATTTTCGCGTTCTCCCCGCCAGCGATTGCCGGCGTTGGCACCTCGGGCGGCTTTCAGTTTGTTCTAGAGGATCGCGCCGGACGCGAATCCGAATTCCTGACGCAAAACCTGAATAAATTTCTCGAAGCAGCTCGGAAACGCCCGGAAATCGGCACCGTAAACACTACCTATATCCCGAGCACCCCGCAGAAGTACGTGTATGTGGACAAAGAAAAGGTGTTGAAGCAGGGCGTCAAGCTTAACGACGTCTACACCACTCTTCAGGCCTTCATGGGTGGGCAGTTCGTGAATTACTTCAACCAGTTCGGTCGCACTTGGCAAGTTTACGTGGAATCGGAAGCGCCATACCGCTCCAGTTTGGACAGCGTAGGACAGTTTTACGTCCGCAACAACAGCGGGCAAATGGTGCCGTTATCGGCGCTTGTTCGTTTCGAGTCTCGGTATGGCCCGGAATTCAAGATGCGCTACAACGAGTATTCTTCTGCGCAAATTATCGGCAGCGCCGCAGCCGGCTACAGCTCCGATCAGGCCACCGCGGCGTTGGAAGAAGTCTTCCATCAAACCATGCCGACTGAAATGGGCTTCGACTACATGGGCATTTCTCGTCAAGAACAAAAGGCCCGCGAAGGGATTCCCGCGTGGGCGGTCTTTGCGATGTCTTTCTTGTTCGTCTTTCTGATTCTTGCCGCGTTATATGAAAGCTGGTCGCTACCCTTCGGCGTATTGCTGAGCACACCGGTCGCGGTTTTTGGAGCATTTGGGCTGCTCTGGCTGCGGCGCACGGTGCTCGGGATGATCTTTCCGGCGTTCATGGTGCAAATCGAAAACGACGTCTATTCGCAGATCGGGCTGGTCATGTTGATTGGCTTGGCGGCCAAAAACGCCATCCTGATCGTCGAGTTCGCCAAAGATGAATATGAAAAAGGCAAACCGCTGGTCGATGCTGCACTGGAAGGCGCCAAGCTCAGGCTGCGGCCAATTCTCATGACGTCATTCGCCTTCATTCTTGGTTGCGTACCGTTGTTCAGCGCAACAGGAGCAGGTTCTGTCGGACGGCAAATCATGGGGACCGCGGTGATAGGCGGAATGCTGGCCGCGACCGGCATCGCAATCTTCATCATCCCGGCGCTTTACGTGATCGTAGAGCGGGTCGCTAGCCTTTCCAAGCACCGTGCCCACACACCCGCAGATGTTTCCGAACCGAGTCCAGTGGAGGCTGACTAACATGAAAAGCGCAATCGTTCTTTTGAC
>DATFQQ010000054.1:0-3909 GCA_035264195.1 Candidatus Sulfotelmatobacter sp.
GACCACGGAAGAAAAAGGCGTCAATGGTGAATTTCCGCAGATTGGCATCCGAGACCCCAAATAAAACTAGGGCTTTCGGATTCGCTTCAACGAAACGGCGATTCGCGTCTGTTACAACGATGGCATCGGGCGAGCTCGCCAGGAGCTCCCGCAAATCATTCTCCCTTGCCCGGTGAACCTCCTCTAGTCTGCGAGGTTGGCCGGCGACGCTCCTTCCCAATCTCAGGAGCTTGTCGTGTGCTCGCTCAAGATGTACCGCTACCTGTACCAATCCTACAAAGACTTGGCTGATGATTTTTTCATTCGTTATCACGATTGCATCGCGCGAGATTGTTACTAGTCTCTGCAAATGGCTACTGCTAACGTGAAACGCTCCCCTGACTATTCTTCGTCCTCCGGTGACACTTCTTTCGAATGCGGAGTGCACCTTCTGGCGAAGAACTATCGTTGCGAGCTCCAACGCGATGAACAATTGCGATCTGAATTGGTGAATTCCGTGAGACATGCCGGAAACGCGTTCGCTTCGGAATCGAGAGAAACTTGTCGCGCGCAAAGCTAAATTAGATCAGGGCATAGACTTGGGGAAACTGTCAAGAGTGTCAGACCCAGAATTCTTAGCTTAAGAACAACTCTCACGTGCATCGCAAGGCGCCAGAGTGAAGAATTCCAATGAGTTCCCGAAGGTCGTTGGCGGGCCCGTCCTCCGCAGCAGGGCGCGCTGTTGCTTTTACCAGTAGCAAGCTGAGGTTACATCTAGATACTTCAAGACCTTACGTCCCAGAGTCCGATGGCTGAAGGCGTTTAGGTGCGACCATGAAATGGAATCCAGATCGTCCTCTGAAGTTATTTTGGCTTCTGGCAATGCCTGTGATTTGCTTTGGACAAGATACCTCTGGTACCCGGACGGAATCGAATCCCCTCAATGTCTATGCCCCGCCTTGTGTGTCCCAGGTCAAGCAACACCTCGCCGTGAGCTGCCAAATTACACCGACGGGCGGCGTGCAAGCGTACAACTATACCTTTACTGGTAACTTCCCCGATGGGGTGTCTATGTCTACTGGGATGGGCGGCGGCTTAATCAATGGGACGCCTACGGGAACCACGAGCGCGCAGGCCACGGTGACAGTAACCGACGCCAAAGGAGGTACCGCAAGTACTTCGTTTACGATTACGCCCGCAAGCTTGACAGGTACGGGCCCATGCGGCAGTGCCATCTGCGTAACGGCACCCGTTTATGCGATCAAAACCCCGGAAAGTTATGTGATCAAACCGTCGAACTCCTTGCAAATGGCTGCCAGTGGCTATTGGAGTGATGGCACAACCCTCGATCTCACTCACCTGGCGTCCTGGGCCTGTACTCCTAGTCCCGCCTGCGGGTCGGTGTCCGCAACTGGACTCTATACGGCTGGAAGTTCTGCTTCCACATACAGGGTGACAGCCACGTTTACTGGAGTGACGAATGACAATGGGGCGGGAGCTGCAGTCACTGCAGCAGCCAGCCCACCTTCCAGCAAAGAACACAATCGGGTCGCCAATTCTGGCGTAGTGCTGAAGGAAGTCCTGCAGCTGAAAAGCGGTATCCCTGCGTCCCTGCTGGAGAAGGCAGAATGTGTGGTCATAATCCCTTCAACCCTGAAGTTCGCTATCGGTGTCGGTGGGAGCTATGGACGTGGAGTCATGACCTGCCGTGGAGGGTCCGAGTTTCGAGGACCGTGGAGTGCGCCGTCAATGATCGCCTTGGGCGGAGGCAGCTTTGGTCTACAGGGCGGCGGCCAAGCTACCGACTTTGTTTTGCTCCTAATGAATCCGCGGGCTGCCAGCAGCATCCTCACGAGCAAAGTGAAGCTCGGAGCGAATGCGTCGGCGGCAGCCGGTCCCCTCGGCCGCGAAACCGCAGCCGCCACGGACGCGTTCTTACGCGCGGAGATTCTTTCCTACTCACGCGCGCGGGGGCTCTTTGCTGGCGTCTCATTGGAAGGTTCGACGCTGCGGCCCGACAACCGAGCAAATCGGAAGCTTTATGGAAAAGAAGTGAGTGCGAAAGGAATTGTGCTAGAGGGCGAAGTTTCGCCGCCATTATCGGCGTTGGAACTACTATCGATACTGAATACCAAATCTCCCCCGAACAAGGTACAGATCGGCTCAAGTCAGAGCAAGTAATCATCGGGGGCCCAACCAAAAGTGGGACCTCCTGTATCTTACAACTGCACATGAGCAGACCATGCACTGAGGTCTAACATCTGCGCGGAATCGCAAAGATAAAATTGCCCCTTAACGAGGCGGAACTATTGGTCCTGCACCAGAGGCACATGCGATGACACTTGCAATTCAAGCATCATCGCAATGCCCCGGTGTACTTGAAAAACGTCGCTGACTTTCTTAATCGGATAGTGGAATTAGGCCCAAGCGACTTAGCGGGAAACCAGTTTTGCCATGAGCCTCTGCTCTTTCTGACAGTTTTGGCTCGCTGGTAATCGGCGCCTACACTCTCTGAGGGAACGATATCTATGCGTTGGCAGAGCCTCGTTTTGGCAATAACCATCGTTATTCTTGCAGCAGCTATCCCCGCGCACGCTCAGGACTACAACCGTTTTCTTATTAACGTTGGCGGAGGCATGGGATATCCGCAAGGGGATTTGAACTCGTTCGTCAATAGCAGCGGAAGTTTTTCCGCCGGTGGAGGATATAACTTCACAAGGTATTTTGGCGTAGACACTGAATATTTTTGGCAGGACATGCCCATAAACAATCGTTTCAAGCAGCTGCTCAAGACGCCCAACGTGAGAGCTCAGCAATATGCCTGGACATTTAACCCAATTGTCAGGGTTCCGCTCGGCGGAAAATTTGGAGCATACGTAATTGGCGGAATAGGCTGGTATCACCGATCGGGTGAAGTGACCATACCTGGTGTGGGCGTGATATGCGACCCGTACTGGTCTTGGTGGTATGGATGCACCATTGGAAGTGTCGACATCGTGGCGAAAAGCAGAAACAGCAATGCATTTGGCAAGAATATCGGCGTGGGTTTCACCTATCGGCTAGGCGATACCCCGCTTAAAATCTATACTGAGGTGAGATATCACCAAGCCTCATATAACAATGTCTCGACGCAGCTCGTTCCCGTAACGATTGGGGTTCGATGGTGATTCCACGGCTGTTCCCGAGGCCGTGGGCTCTCAAAGAGTTCGGTGATCGTCAAGGGGAAGCGTGCGAGAAGGAGTTAGCTTACGGCATCCTGGCCGAGGCTAGCGGGACGTTCCAACCGTCCACCAACAGTTCCGGTTGCGCACCGCCTAAATCCGATTTGCGCAGGTTCACGGTGATTTCCCGTCGTTCGCCTGGCATGAGGCTAATGTAGTTGTCCTGCCAAAAGGCAGGTAGAATCTCCGAGCGATCTCTGTCATTAACCAGGCGCAAGCGCGTCAAAAACGCAATGCTCTTTCCGGTATTTTCAACGACTACCTGGAAGGCGGTATCCTGTTCGGTTCCCGTTGCACGATCAAGCGAGGCACGAACCGCGACTTTTGGAAGATCCTGCAGCGCCGAGAAATCTGCAAATTCGATTTGTGGAGTGTAATACCACTCCGTCTTTGCAAAATCGAGCTGATCCGCTTTTGTGGAAAGCCAGTAGAAATTGCGGCTAAGCAGTTGGCCGGAAGCGGAGAAAAGTTGTAGGTTCAAGAAATAGGTTGACGAAATCTCCGGCGGCTCTGGGACGGTGAAGGCTCTGGTGACGCCGTCGGCGACGACGTCCACCTGCGAGTCGCGAGCGTATTTCTCCATGCCGCGAACGTCGTAGAGCTTGGCCACAATTTTCAATCCGGACTGCGGCGACTGTGTGCCGTTGACAGTAGCGACCGATCGATCGTCATAAGAAAACTGAACGTGGACAGGTTCAAGAGCGATTTT
>DATFQQ010000055.1:0-2515 GCA_035264195.1 Candidatus Sulfotelmatobacter sp.
TTGGCCGAAAACGCCAAGAAGATTGTCGCCGAGCACAACGTGACCCCGGCATTTAACCGCCAATAGAGTTCAATTGCTTGTGAAAGCCCGGACTTGTTCCGGGCTTTCTTTTTGGTCCTTCGCCGGCGGCTTTCTCACGTGTCAGTTTGGGCCTGCGGCCCGCTAAATCTCATGAAAATTACTCCGAGTCGAATGCAGAATAGGACAGGCTCGGAGCGGCGAGATCGAGTTCGCACTGGAGAAGTTGAGGCTGTCCGCGTGTCTGATCCGGAGCGTGCGTGGTTGAGCGAATAATTGGGCGTCGTCTCTTCCGTCCTGTGGGAGCGGCGATAGCCTGTGACCCTGGTTAAGGAGTTCGCAGCACGCTCTCTGCTCCCGGCAGGAGAAAACCCTATGTCTTATAAGATAGCCGGAATTGACGTACATAAAAAGATGTTGGCCGTAGTGGTTAGCGACGTGGAAGTCAATGGCGAGTACTAGTTTGAACGGATCCGTTATAGCACCACCCCAGAGCATCTGCGATTACTTGCGGAATGGCTAGCCGCGCAGCAGGTTGAGGAAATAGTTATGGAATCGACGGCACAGTACTGGAAACCGGTCTGGGGGGCGCTAGAACGGTACTGGAAACCAATCTGCCAGGAGCGGAAAGGTGCAGGCCCGATGTCGGGAACATTACACCTGGCGCAAGCACAATCGAATCGCGGACGACGAGGACGCAAGAAGGATTTCCCCGATGCCGAACGTCTAGTGAAGCGGCTGGTTGCAAATGAACTGACCCTGAGCTTTGTGCCCGATGCCGAACAACGGCTATGGCGCACGGTCACACGGCGGAAGTACCAGCTGCGATGCAACCACGTGCGCCTGCAGAACCAACTGGAGGGCTTGTTAGAAGAGTGCCACATTAAACTGTCCAGCTTGGTCTCAGATCTTCTGGGTGCCAGTGCACGCCGCATGCTAAAGGCGCTGGCTGAGGGAGAGACGAACCCGGCGGCTCTTGCAGCGATGGCTGATAAGAATTTGCGTGCCACGCAAGAACAGTTGTGTGATGCGCTCGGCGCCTGCACAGAACTAAAGCCTATCTACCGCCAGCTGCTGAAGATGTTCCTAGAGGAGTTGCACTTGATCGATCAGCAGATCGTCAAACTCGACCAGGAGTTGGCAAGTCTCCTCAGCCGACACCACGATGCGGTCGTCCATTTAGCAGAGATACCCGGCTTAGGGGTGGATTCAGCACAACAGATCATTGCCGAGGTAGGTGCCGGGGCAGCGACATTTCCTTCAGCCAAGCACCTCTCGTCATGGGTTGGCGCATGTCCTGGAGACGAAGAAAGTGCAGAAGTATCGAAGAACCACCGCTCCCCGCAAGGCAACCGCCACATGCGGCGGATTCTGAATCAAGCTGCCAACGCTGCGGTCAAGTCGAAAGGAACCATTTTTGAGATCGTCTACCGCCGACTGATATCGCGTCTGGGACACAATCAAACTATCGGGGCCATCGCCCATCGGCTTTGTCGCCTGATCTGGATTATTCTCCATCGCGGTTTGCGTTACGAAGAGGGAGGTCCCTCGCTGAGTGCAAAGACAAGACGACACCGCACTAATAGAATGATCCGGGAACTTCGCAGCCTCGGCTACAGAGTCGAACCCTTGGGCACTGCGGCATGAGAGGAGAATTTTCGACCCTGCGAACCGAGCTTCTGCCATTGGCCGTAGTCCCAGCCCTGGCGCCACATCCAGTACAGATGCACGGCCAGCTTCCTAGCCATCGCAACCTTGGCAATCCTTCGTCCGCGGCGCATGGCTAGATGGAGGAAGCGACTGCGCCACTGCGCTTGACTTCGCACCGTGACCTGCGCCGCTTCCACCAGCAGAAAGCGCAGCAGCACGTTGCCCTGCTTGCTGAGTGCCCCAGTCGCCGCCGATCTCGACTGGACTCCTCCGAAGGCACTAGTCCCATATCGCTGGCGACTTGCTTGCCGCAGTGGAAACGCTGGGGAACCCCGATCACCAACTCGAAGGCGAGCGCCGTCAGCGGTCCAACTCCGGGATACATCATCAGCCGCTGGCTCACCGGACGCTTCTCGACGTCGGCTTCCGGGGCTCGCGTCAGTTCCTGGATCTTCGGCGTGAGTTGGTCGAGTAAGTCCAGCAGGTCCTGGCGTCGTCGACTTGCCCAAGGAGCCAGTACGGACGACTACAGTTCTTGGCGACCGCTCCGACGCCAGAGCACTCTCTTGCGCCGCTGACCTTCATTGAGCGCTACCACGTGCAGCTGATTCATCACCCGCGTGCGCATTTGCAACAACCGGTGCCGATGCCACAGCAGTTGTCGAAGGTCGCGGTTCTCAGAATCCGGCACCCAGATCCGCGGAAAACACTCTTCCATCAGCAACCGCAGCCACAGCTGCGCATCCTGCTCATCCGTCTTCTGCTTGCGCACCCGCTTGCTGCGAATCTCCGCCGCGTCCCCGATCCACAGTTCGAACTGCAACTGGCCCAGCAGGCGCTCGAACCA
>DATFQQ010000056.1:0-16746 GCA_035264195.1 Candidatus Sulfotelmatobacter sp.
GCCGGTGCGATTCATCATCAACACGCATTTTCACGAAGACCACACTGGCGGGAACGCGTACTTCCAGAAGCAGGCGCCAATCATCGCGCAAGACAACGTGAGAAAGAGGCTCGAAGCCGGTGGCGGTGCCGGGAACGGCTCATCGATTCATATGGACTTCAAGCCCGCTCCTAAAGAAGCCCTGCCCATCATCACCTTCGATCACGACGTCACGGTCCACCTGAACGGTGAGGACATCCGCGCCCTCTACTTTCCTGCCGGTCACACCGACGGCGACTCGATCATCTTCTTCCCGAAATCAAACGTGGTGCATATGGGCGACGACTTTGTCACCTACGGATTCCCGTTCATCGATGTCGAAAGTGGGGGCAGCATCGATGGCATGATCGATGGCGTCGAGAAGGTGATTGCGCAAGTGCCGGCGGACGTGAAGATCATTCCCGGCCACGGCCCGATATCGACGATCGACGATGTAAAGGCATACCTGGCGATGTTGAAGGGCACGCGCGACGCAGTTGCCAAAGAGATTAAAGCAGGCAAGACCGTCGATCAGATGAAGCAGGCGAAGCTGCTTGAGCCCTGGAAGAAATATTCGGGCGAATTCATCAAAGAAGATACGTTTATCGAAACGCTCTATAATTCTCTCACTGGCCAGAAGAACCAGAAGTTCGTCAAGCACAACTGACGAACTCGGAACCTCTGGCGAGTCCCAGTCCCTGAAGGAGCCCTGGCCGCTCTTGCGTCTGACACGCCGAAATTTTTTTTCTACTGCCCTCGGTGCCGGAGTGGCTGCAGGGATTCCGGCGCTCTTCTCCGCCTGCAGCGCGTCAAAGGCTGGACTTCCAACTTCACCTCCGCGAGCGCAATTCTCTCCGCCAGCTCAGTTCTCGTTCCCTAAAGGATTCTTCTGGGGCACCGCCACTGCCTCCTATCAGATCGAAGGCGCCTGGAAAGAAGATGGCAAGGGCGAATCGATCTGGGACCGCTTCGCACACACTCCCGGTAAGATCAAGAATGGCGACACCGGCGACATTGCTTGCGATTCGTATCACCGCTGGCGCGACGATATTGCGCTCATGCAGGGGATGAACCTCAATAGCTACCGGTTTTCGCTCTCGTGGCCGCGCATCCAGCCGACAGGCTTGGGCGCCGCCAATCAGACAGGACTCGACTACTACAGCCGCTTGGTAGACGCTCTTCTCGAGGCGCACATCCGTCCATTCGTGACGCTCTATCACTGGGACCTGCCCCAACCCTTGCAGGACGCCGGAGGCTGGCCGAATCGCGATATGGCGAGCCGTTATGCGGACTACGTCCAGGTAGTGGCCAAGAAATTGGGCGACCGCGTGACGGATTGGATGCTGTTCAATGAACCTTCCGTGTTTACCTACAGCGGATACCTCGTCGGCGAACACGCGCCTGGGTACGCGAGCATTGTGGATTTTCTGCGCGCCACGCACGTTGTGAATCTGGCTCAGGGCATGGGATTTCGAGCGCTCAAGACGGCGAGGCCATCGGCGCGCGTAGGCACAGCCTTCAATATGTCAGCATGCGAGCCGAAGATGGATTCCGAAGCCGACAAACTTGCGGCCGAACGCACCCATGCCATTACCAACGTCTGGTTTCTGCAACCTGCGTTGCGAGGGAGCTATCCCGAGGCCTTCACGTTTCTGCCGGAGACCGTGATGCGCATCAAGTCGGGTGACATGGAGCAGGTGCGTGTGCCGCTGGATTTCGTTGGAATCAATCTCTATGTGCGAACGATCGCGTCGTCTGTTGGAGCGATCGAGCGAACGACCAACGTGCAGGACTGGCTTTTCCCCGTGAAGATGGAAGGTGCCCACGAAGGTCCCATGACCGATATCGGGTGGGAAGTCTGGCCGAAGGCGCTCTACGACATGGTCATGCGCATCACTCATGACTACAACCGTCCGGTCATTGAGATTACCGAGAGCGGCTGCGCCTACAACGAGGCTCCGGACTCGTCCGGCTCTGTGCGCGATGCCCGGCGCATTTCCTACCATCAGGGATATCTTGCCGCACTGGCGCAGGCCATGACTGATGGCGCAGACGTCCGCGGTTACCACGCCTGGAGCCTGCTCGACAACTTCGAGTGGGCCGAAGGCTACAGCCAGCGCTTCGGCTTCACCTACGTGGACTATAAGACCCAGAAACGTACGATGAAAGAGTCCGGCAAGTGGTACGCAAAGGTCGCCGCAGAAAACCGCGTGCAGGCGAGCGCCTGATCTTTATCTGGTGGTCGTGCGCTTAGTTGCTCGGAATCTTTAACCGATCGCGCTGTTCCGCTAATTTTCTTTGCAGCGCGGGATTCACCAGCGAGACCGGAACGTTCATATCACCGACTTTGAACTCAGTCGGATCGAAGGTTGCATACCCATCTTTGTCGCCCATGTGCCCCGAAATTGTGACCCACACATCTTTGCCGGCGATCTCAGTCAGAAACCTGCCGTGAACAATGTCGCCGTCCATGGTGACTTGCTGGTCTTTGATGACCGGCTCACCGTTGCCGGCATTGGAATCAGGAGAGAGACCGGCAGCGCCGCCGGCGCCACCTAGCATTTTGGTAATGGTGGCACTGATCAGATCGGAGTTGCTTCCAGCATCGGGCTTCGCATTCGAGGGCGTTGGTGGCGTCGCAGGTAGCGAACTGCCGGCGGAGGCCGCTGCAGGAGCCGATGCGTAGATAGGGCTGCTGAACGGGGCTTCCTCCCGTTGCGCTGGGCTCGTCGCGCGCGGCTCCGCCGGCTGTGCTCGGTCCGTCATGGGAGCCGGTGGCTGCGGTGCGATCGCGGGAGCGGGAGCGGGCTTCTTCAATACCAGAATAATTGCAGCTACTGAGGCCAGTAACGTGGCGACGCTAATGATGCGATCAACCCTAAAGTTCATGAATGATTTCTTTGGGCTCGCTCCGCCTTCGGTCGAAGTCATGTCTTAGCTCCTATCGTTGCTGCATCACTAATTGGCTGTTTTCGATCTTCACGTTGCCCACGTTGTCGGGAAGCTTCAGCCGGTCGCGTTGCTCGGCCAGCTTCTTTTGAAGCGCCGGATTCACCATCGAGACGGGAACGTTCAGGTCCCCAACCTTGAATTCGGTCGGGTCGAATGTGGCGTAACCGTTTTTCTCCCCGATATGCCCCGAGATTGTGATCCACACATCTTTGCCGGCAATCTGCGTGAGGAACTGGCCATGCACGACGTCTCCGTCGAAGCTGACCTGCTGATCTTTGATTGTAGGAGCGACGCTGCCGACATCTGAAATTGGAGTCAGAGCGGGCCCTCCAGTGTTCCCCATGGACTGAGCGAGCACCGCGCTGACCTCGTCGGAACTCAGGCGTACCTCGGCCTTGGGATTTGCCGTGTCGGTAGCAAACGTTGCTGAGCCGCTACCTCTGGGATGTGTGGCTTGCTCAAACTCGGCCATCTTCTGATCGAATGACTGCGCGTGCTGCGCAATCGCCGCAGGATCCTGCCCGTGACTTACGGGCGCTGGCCGTTTCACAACCAGCACGATGGCTATCACAGACGCGACCAGCGTCACGATGCTGATGATGCGATCAAATTTGAGCTTCATGACGATTCCGAATCCGTCGGCCCGAGACAGTGAGGCCCAGTGTCATGCTAGCGGGAGGTAAGGCGGAAGATCAGATGACCAAGGTCACACGGAAGAGGTTACTTCGAATGTCTATCCTAACTTCTTTGACAATAATTCGTTCACAATCTGCGGGCTGGCTTGTCCTTTCGACGCTTTCATTACCTGCCCGACAAAGAATCCGAGCATCGTCTTCTTGCCCGCCCGGTACTGCTCAAGTTGCTTGGGATTCGCCGCCAGAATCTCATCGATGATCTTCTCTAACGCCGACGTGTCGGTTGACTGTTGTGGCCGACCTTCTTCCTCATAGACGACGGGAAAATCCTTTCCCCGCTCGAAGCTCAAATCGTAGAGGTCCTTGAGCATTTTGCCTGAGATTGCGCCCGACTCTACAAGATCGGCCGATGCAGCAACTCCGGCCATCGAAATTGGTGACTGTCCGATGCCAACCCCTTTGGCCTTCAGACGTCCCATCAGTTCGCCCTGCACCAGGTTGGCCACGCGCTTCGGGTTCTTAGCCGCTTTTGCCGCTTGCTCAAATTGGTCGGCCAGAGACTTCGAGAACGTCAGCACCTGTGCATCGTACTCGGTGATTCCATAGTCCTTCACTAGGCGTGCACGGCGTTCCTCTGGCAATTCTGGCAAGGCGCGAGCAATCTCTGCTTTCCACTTCTCATCGACCACTAGCGGGAGCAAATCTGGTTCGGGAAAATATCGGTAGTCATGCGCCTGTTCTTTCGAGCGCATGCCGTAAGTCTTGCCTTCGTTCGCGTTGTAGAGGCGCGTCTCCTGCGAAATCTTGCCGCCTGACTCAATCACGTCGATCTGCCGCCCAATCTCGTATTCCAACGCCTCGCGGATAAAGCGGAAAGAATTTACGTTCTTAATCTCGGTCTTGGTGCCGAATTCTTTCTGTCCGCGCGGACGGACGCTCACGTTTGCATCACAGCGCAGTGATCCCTCCTCCATGTTGCAATCACTCACGCCCGTGTAGAGGATGATCTCTTTCAGGCGCGTCAGATATTCGTACGCTTCATCGGGAGTGGCGATGTCCGGTTCGCTGACGATCTCGATCAGTGGTGTTCCGGTACGGTTCAAGTCGATCGCCGTTTTCTCGTCAGAGTCCGGAAAGCCCTCGTGCAGACTCTTCCCAGCGTCTTCCTCCAGATGCACGCGCGTGATCCCGATCTTCTTCTTGCCGCCTTGCGCAGGCACCTCAACGTATCCGAATTCTGCCAGTGGCTTGTCGTATTGCGAGATTTGATATCCCTTCGGTAGATCCGGATAGAAGTAATTTTTCCGGGCAAAAATCGATGTCTCGTTAATCCGGCAATTCAGCGCCATCGCGGCTAGCGTGGCGAACTCCACCACTTTCTTATTCAGCACGGGAAGCGCGCCGGGCATCCCAAGGCAGACCGGACACACATTCGTATTCGGCGGAGCCCCAAATCGCGTCGAGCATGAGCAGAAAATCTTGGTCTCCGTCAGAAGTTGGACGTGAACCTCGAGCCCGATCACAGGCTCAAACTTCGGGTGAGCGGCAATAGAAGTCTCCGCAGTAGTTGCCATAGAAGAAACGATTATAAAAGGGATACAGCACTGAGGTGAAAGTGGGAGGAAAGCGGTTTTGCCGTCCTTCGCGTCCCTTCGTGTCCTTCGTGGTTAGTGCTCTTAGGGATTCTTCGGCGCGTCCAAGTACTTGTCCATCGGTATCTCGAAGAACATGAGTTCGCTGCCTTTTGCGTCCCGGGTTCCGGTGATATCGACGTTGGCGCCGCGCAATGGCGAATTCAGGTCTTTCACGTCGAAAAACAGAAAACCCGACTGCGTCGTATGCGGCTCTACGGCTTTTGCCGCAAACTGCGACGATTCAATCTCATCCCTCTGCTGCTGCGTGATTCCTCCCTTGACCTTGCGCGGGAATGGCAGCGGATTGTTCGTGCTCGTCTTGGCTTCTGGATTCGACAGGCGTCGATACAGATCATCGGTGTCAATCGGCGTCAGCTTCGAGTTGTGCTCGGTGATGAGCTTAATCTGCATGTTGGCGATCGAAACCGGCTGGTCGCCATCGTTTGTCACGATGAAAAAGATCGGCAGAAACCCGTGCTCCGCGTAGTTGATCGAAAAGATTTTTGCTTTTTCCGGATTGTCGTATGGATCGGCCGCAATGGCAACCTTCTCATCGCGATGAAAATCATGAGCGGGATAGTTAGTCGCGGTCTTCGCCACGGGCTTCACGAAATTCTTGCCACCAAGTACCACCACGGGTAAGAACAACGCCGCGGCCGCAAGCATCGGAAAGAAATAGCGTGTCCTGCTTCTCGCGCATGGCCTGCGTGAAAGGTGAAGTTTTTGGCCAATTCGCAACCGGATCTCTGGGATCTGCATTCCGTAATTATAAAAGCCAATTCGCACCGGCAGTTTAGAATGACTCGACTTGATCTATCTTCTTTACAGCTTCGTACTTGCGCTGGCCATGCTGGTGAGCAGTCCGTATTGGCTGTACCAGACATTGCGCCACGGCAAGTACCGCCGCGGATTTGGCGAGCGGATGGGCAAGGTTCCGAAGCGGCTGGGCTCATTCGCGGGCGTAAGAGTCATTTGGATCCACGCTGTTTCTCTCGGAGAGGTTCTCGCCGTCGTGGGCCTGGTCGCGCAATTGCGCCGTACTTTTCCGCAGCACCGGATTCTGATTTCGACGACTACCGATACCGGCCAGGATCAGGCGCGCAAACGTTTCGGCGAAGAGAACGTCTTCTATTTCCCTATGGACTTCGCGGCAGCGATCCGTCCATATCTTCAAGCTCTGAGACCAGAGTCGGTGATACTCGCCGAGACTGAATTCTGGCCGAACTTCCTACGCCTGGCGCATGAGAGTGGTGCACGCATTGCAGTCGTCAATGCGAGGATCTCCGACCGCTCAAGGCCTCGTTATCGCCGCTTCCGCTGGGCTCTCCGGCGCATGCTTGCACAAGTCGATCTCTTTCTAGCGCAAACGGAGGAAGACAGCGCCCGACTACAATCCATCGGAGCACATCCGGCACGCGTACAGGTCACGGGAAATCTGAAGTTCGATGTGAACGTGCCGTCTGCGTCGCCGATCGTGGAAAGTCTTCGCCGCTCCTTCGCGGTAGAGGGCGCTGGGCCAGTGCTCGTTTGCGGCAGCACGGTCGAAGACGAGGAAGCGCCATTACTCAAAGCATTCGAGAATCTTCGCGTTGGCCATCCTCACGCAGCTATGATTCTCGCTCCGCGCCATCCCGAGCGCTTCGATACAGTCGCGAATCTCATTGCGCAGATGAGCATCCCGTTCTATCGCCGTTCGTTTTGGGCTGGCGAGCATCTCGCCGGAGGTGTCTTGCTCGTTGACACAATCGGCGAACTGGCCGCGCTCTACGCCCTTGCCGATGTCGCCTTTGTCGGCGGCAGCCTCGTCCCTCGCGGCGGACACAACATCATCGAACCGGCACAACACGGCGTTGCCATCGTAACCGGAAATCACACCGAAAATTTCCGCGATATCGTCAGAGTTTTTCAGAGCTGTGACGCGGTGCGCATTGTGGGAGTTTCCGAGTTACCACTTACGTTGATGCATCTTGTCGATCATGATGGCGAACGCATGGCGCTCGGCCGCCGCGCCAAAGAAACAATCCTCTCGCAGATGGGCGCGACCTCACGAACGGTCGAAGCATTGAGAACGTTGGTATCGCCAGATGCTGATGCCCGATCGGCGCAGGCCGCGCACAACCAGTGAACCCGCTCTCCTCCATATACGGCACCGTTGTTGCGGCTCGTAATGCACTGTACAACCGCGGACATCTGCGAACACGCCGCCTGCAAGGACCAGTCGTCAGCGTGGGCAACCTCTCAGCGGGCGGATCTGGTAAAACCCCGTTCGTCATGCTGCTCGGCGAGTTGCTCATGGCTCGCGGCATTAGACTCGATGTCCTCTCGCGCGGCTACGGACGCCAGAGTAAAGGTGTGCTGCTCGTTGATCCCGCTGGCCTCCCGCAGCAATTCGGGGACGAACCTCTTCTGATCGCCCGTAAACTTCAGGTTCCGGTGATTGTCGGCGAAGATCGTCATCAGGCTGGACTTTTCGCCGAGTCAAAGTTCGGCCCGCAACTGCATCTTCTCGATGATGGTTTTCAGCATCGCCAGCTGGCTCGCGACTTCGATATCGTCCTCATCACTCCCCAGGATGTAACGGATTCACTGCTCCCGGCGGGACGACTACGCGAACCCCTGACCTCCCTGGCTCGTGCCGATGCTGTCGTTCTCGCGAGCGGTGCTTCTCCAGAAAGTTTTCCACTGGAAGGTAAGCTGATCTGGCGCGTAAAGCGTGGAATCGTTCCGCAGTCCATACCGCCGCGTCCAATCGTTTTCTGCGCAATCGCGCGCCCGCAGAATTTTCTGCTGCAGCTTCGAGCGGCTAACATTGAACCGGCGGCACAGGCGTTTTATCGCGACCATCACACTTATACGGAAAAAGACATTCGCGAGTTACTCGAACTAAAAACTCGCAGCGACGCTGGAGGGTTTGTCACCACCGAAAAGGACGCTGTCAACCTGGGTCCTTATCTTTCAGCGTTGCAACCCCTATCAGTAGTTCAGGTTCGCATGGAGTTGGCCGACGCCGCTAACGCTGTGGATACCATCTTGCGCAAGATTGAGGAACGAAGGCGCAGCGCATGAGAGAATCTCTCTCGTAGACGTCACAAACTGTTTCGCCGACATGACGAAGCACCCCAAAGAATCCGACCGGCTGAAGAAGATTATCGAGGCCTTCCCCAAGATCACGGTCACGGTCCTGGGAGATCTGGTTGCTGACGAATTTGTCTTCGGAGAAATCTCCCGCGTTTCGCGTGAAGCGCCGGTACTGATCCTGAAGCACCGCGAGCGTACCGTTTTGCCCGGCGGCGGGGCCAATGCAGCCAACAATCTGGCCGATCTCGGCGTCAATGTACTTCCCGTTGGCCTTATCGGTGACGATGAACCCGGTCGCTTGTTGCTGAAGTATTTCCGTCATAAGCGCATTGCCGTGAGCGGTGTGCTGAAGGATAAGAGCTATACGACCGTCACCAAGACTCGTATTCTTGCGGGCATGACGCATACGTCGCGTCAACAGGTCGTCCGCGTCGACCGCGAGCCGCAAGAAGGCCCAAACGCGCATCTCACGCGTGAGCTATACCTGGCTGCACGCAACTACGCGCACGCCTCCGACGCGCTCCTCGTTTCCGATTACGGATACGGCGCCGCGACTCCGGCGATCGTCAGCACGCTGCGCGAAAAAGGTAAGATCGGATCAGTCCCGATCGTGCTCGACTCCCGCTACCGCATGCTGCAATACTCCGGAGTCACCGCCGCAACTCCGAACGAACCTGAGATAGAAGAGGCGTTGGGAGTCCGCATCGGTCAAGACTGGAACAAGCTGCTCTCAGCTGGCGAGCAACTGATGTCGCGCATGAAGCTTCAGTCGCTGGTGATCACGCGCGGACGCGACGGGATGGTCGCCTTCAATCACAGGCACAAGCCGGTAGACATTCCTATTTTCGGCTCCGATCAGGTAGCCGACGTTACCGGCGCGGGCGACACCGTCATCGCGGCTTTCACCGCGGCATTGGCGGCGGGCGGCAGCACGGAAGAAGCCGCGCAGCTCGCGAATTATGCTGGCGGAATCGTCGTCATGAAGCGCGGCACAGCCACCGTCTCCAGAGATGAGTTGCTGAACGCGATCGAGCAGGCGCCGCCGGCCACACGACCTCATTGAGTAGACACGACAAAATTCTGAGTCGCACCGAACTCCGCCATCGAGTGGGCGAATGGCGTCGAGCCGGAGAACGCATCACGCTCGCCAATGGCAATTTCGATTTGCTGCACGTCGGCCACGTGCGCTACTTGCGCGGAGCCAAGGGGCTCGGCGGAAAGCTCGTCGTGGCTATCAACTCGGACGAGTCTGTGCGTGCGCTTAAAGGTGAGGGCAGGCCGATCATGCCCGAGCAGGAGCGCGCCGAAATTGTTGGCGCACTCGCCGACGTCGACGCTGTCGTTATCTTCCCTGAACTCGATGTGCGCGCCATCATTCGCGAGATTCGTCCCGAAATTCAGGCCAAGGGCACCGACTACACTGTAGACTCCGTTCCCGAGCGCGATACGGTTGCCGAATACGGGGGCCGCGTCGCCATCGTCGGCGATCCCAAAGATCACTCCACCAGCGAGATCATCCGGTCGCGCTTGTCGCCGAGGAAATCTTGACCGCAGCCTCTGCTGATTCTTCGAGCATTGAGCGCCTGCTCATCATGCGCCTCAGCGCCATGGGAGACGTCATCCACACGCTCCCTGCCGCACAAGCACTGCGCGATGCCTTTCCCAATGCGTCCATCGGCTGGCTGATCGAGGAGCGATGGGCTGATCTGTTGTGCGCTCCGGGCACTCCGCGCCGCGGTCCACGCTCGCCGCAACGCCCGCTCGTCGATTGGGTCCACACTGTTGATTTAAAAGGATGGCGCAAGCCCCTTTTCAGCGCGCACACTGCCGAACGTATCGCGCGCGCGTGGAACGATGTCCGCTCATCGCACTACGTGGTGGCTCTTGACCTGCAAGGCGCTATACGATCTGCCGTTTTGGCCCGTTGGTCCGGAGCGCCCTTAATCTTCGGTGCTGCGCAGCCGCGAGAAACACCGGCCAGTTTGTTCTACACGCGGCCTGTCATCGTGCGTGGAACTCATGTGGTCGAGCAGAATCTCTCGATCGTCGAATCATTCGTCGAGAGGACTTTGAGTGTGCCCTCAGTGAAACTTCCGTGTGATGAAGCCGCTGAAGGTCGCGTCACGCAGACGCTTCGCGATGCCTCGATTCGCGAGTTCGCCATCCTGAATCCCGGAGCCGGATGGGGCGCAAAACGCTGGCCTGGTGAGCGTTACGGACGCGTAGCCCGCGCTCTCGCCGCGGAGGGTCTGCAGTCCATTGTGAACCATGGTCCCGGAGAAGAATCTCTCGCCCGCGAGGTCGAAGCCTCCAGTGGAGGCGCGGCACGTGCGTTCCAGTGCTCCATCAGCGAACTGATCGCGCTGACGCGGCGTGCCCGGCTCTTCATTGGTGGAGACACCGGCCCGCTGCATCTTGCAGCGGCGTTAAAGATTCCCGTGGTCGCGATCTTCGGCCCGACCGATCCAGCGCGCAATGGACCCTACGGCACGCTAAGCATTGTGCTGCGCAATCCGGAGAGTTCCACCTCTCACGCGCGAATCGCGCAGCCCGATCAGGCCATGCTTGAAATCACGGTCGATGCTGTCGTGGATGCCGCACGCACCCTGCGTTCGAACAAGACGGACCATCAACCGCCTGCGGAGGTCGCGCATGGCTGAGTGGTCTCGCGTCGCGCGCCGCATCCGCGTTCCTCTGGGATTCGCCTTCGCCCTGCTCTACTTCTGGCTTGCACAGCCGACGTGGCGCTCGCTCGCACTTGGCACGATCCTCATCGTTCCTGGTCTGCTGATTCGCGCATTGGCTTCGGGCCATGTGCGAAAGAACGAAGCCCTCGCCACTTCTGGACCGTACGCATACACGCGCAATCCGCTTTACCTGGGTTCCCTCCTGATTGGCATCGGATTCGCCATCGCGGCGCGCAGTTGGTGGGTCGGAGCGGTTCTCTGCGTAATGTTTTTCGCCATCTACATGCCGGTGATTCGCGGCGAAGAAAAGTTTCTACGCGAAAGGTTTCCTGACTTCGACGAATATGCTCGCCGCGTTTCGCGCATGTTCCCTCGACTCACTGCGGCGTCATCTTCCGACGACGCGGGCGGATTCTCCATGGATCTCTATCTCAAGCACCGCGAGTGGAACGCGCTCCTCGGCGCGGCAGCCATCGTCGGCGTTCTGATTCTGAAGATGAAGCTGTGGACCCGGTAAGTCCCCGTCAGCGCCGAGTACCGACACGCTATTTTTTCACCGCAAGAGACACACAGGACAGGAAAGAAACAGCAGAGCGAACTTCGTCACTTTGCCGCACGAGTTGCACGCGGTTCTAGGCACGATAATGAACGGGGGCAATCGGTTCTACAATGATTTTCACTGGGTACCTGGCGCCATCTCTTTCCACTCACCTCCGCTTGCGTTTGACGGGGTAGTGGAGCAGCCGGAAAAAAGTGTCCCAGGGTAACGTTCGAGTTAATAGTATTAACTAATTAGTAAACTAGAGAGCGCGCGCGAGCGTGAGAAGGAAAGAGGGCCGAACAATGCAGGTTCGGCTATCTTCAGTTCTTGCGCCTGTCACCCTTGCCAGTTTGTTGGCTAGTCAAAATCTGCGAGGGTAACCAAGATAGAGACCAACGGTGAGGGGTCGCCTTTTTCTCATCTCCTGCGAGCTACAAGATGACCCTCCCCGTTCTTGTGTAAACGTGCTGATCATTCTGAAGATCCTCTGGTCTCTGGCCTGCCCTTACTCAGCCGCGACCGCCCGTACTCTGCCAAGTCATGGCGAGCGAGGTTCGCGGAGGTTTCATTCTTACATCGGGCCTAAGAGAGCTAAGAATTCAGAGGTGCGCTGT
The DNA here is from genome assembly GCA_035264195.1 of Candidatus Sulfotelmatobacter sp. Taxonomy (GTDB): domain Bacteria; phylum Acidobacteriota; class Terriglobia; order Terriglobales; family Acidobacteriaceae; genus Sulfotelmatobacter. Next base: position 12,160 of record DATFQQ010000056.1, read on the forward strand.
TCTATGAAGACGAAATTCGAGATAACTCTAGTGCGGAAAGGAAAACTACATGGTCTCACCAGCGCATGATCGAGACCCATCACACTCAGCTCGCGAAGACCGCCAACCTACTCTGGTTGGGCCGCAAGCTGACGTAAGCAAATCGCATTCAGCTTTACACGACTTCTCCATCGTTGCAGGAGGCCCGGTCTATGACTTCTTTTTGCGAATAGGGATTTTCCGCCTCGGGCTTCCAAATGTCTTACGCAGAATCGTGGCGCTAGTTGCACTTACCTGGCTGCCGTTGCTGATCCTCTCGTTGAAAGATGGAATTGCGTTCGGCCACCGGGTGAGAATCCCCCTGCTTTATGACTTCTCCATGTACGGCCGGTTTCTGCTGTCCCTGCCATTGCTGGTCCTGGCGGAACTCGTCATCGATCCGGCGATTCGACGCTCGGTTCGGGAATTTGTTGAGAACGGGCTCATCCAAGCAGACGGCATACAGGATTTCAGGGCTGTTCTCGAAAGAGTTCAAAGGCTCCGCGATTCGGCTATCCCGGAGCTCGCTCTGCTTGTGATCGCCTTCTTTCCGGTTTTCCTGTTTCAGCACGAGTGGGAAGGAGGTGCTGTTTCGAGCTGGCATACAACCGCCCGAGGCCTAACGGCTGCGGGCTGGTGGTATGCAACATTCAGTACACCAATATTACGATTCATCACATATCGATGGGGATACCGTTACGTCGTCTGGTCGATCCTGCTGTGGCGTATCGGTCATCTGAAGCTTCACCTGATGCCAACTCACCCGGATCACTCGGGAGGGCTCGATTTTCTAAGTCTGGCGCAACGGCGCTTCGGCATTCTCTTTTGCGCGCTCGGCTGCGCGTTCGCAGGGCGAGTTGCAAACACCATGGTTTTCGAAGGCGCCACCTTGGCATCCTACAAGGTTCTGATGCTCGGGTTCGTTGTTTTATCCGTCCTCTTAGGTCTGGCTCCACTGATGCTGCTGGCGCCGATACTCTCCAAGGTTCGATGGGCAGGGATTCTGGATTACGGCAAGCTCGCCAACCGGTACACCCAGTCGTTTGATCACAAGTGGGTGCACTTTCAGGAACCTCCCTCGGAGCCATTGCTGGGCTCCGGCGACATTCAGTCGTTGGCCGACCTGGGCAATAGCTATGCCAACATCCGCGAGATGGACATCGCACCGATCACCAGGAAATTAATCATGCAGCTTGCAGCGCAGAGCGGACTGCCTCTGGTCCCGGTGATAGTGCTGGGCACACCACTCGCGGAACTCGTAAACGCCATACTCAAGATGGTTATGTGAGGACAAAGTAATTACCTATCACTCCTCAACATCGAGTCAAAGCAGTTTTTTTTTCGGTTGCTCACTTGTACAATCGCTCGCAGCCCGAATCATGCAGCTCGTACCTTCGCAAAGGACAGGCACGCCGCAACCTCACGGAGGACCTGCTCGTAGTCAGCGGTTGTCGCCCGCTCCACATGAATACGAGCGCCCTTCACGCCTGCTTCTTGGGCCAACCTCTTGAACTCACTCTGAATAAAGACTTCCAATTGCTTCGGGGTCAAGACAGCAATGGGAACAGTAGAGGACTTGCCGGTCTCGGTTTCAATCCTCAGGCAATATGGGGATTCGAACTGTTGTGTTTCCGGAGTCATGCGGCACCCCTTTTCTGGAGTGACGAAGTGGCAGGCAAGATCGTTAGCATTCTAGCGCGTTCCGCCGTTCCCGTACGCGATGCAGAAATATAGTTGAGGCACGTTCGGCAGGCGAAAGATCGCCATTTCACTCACCGACCTTCAAAAAGGTGAAGAAACGGCGCATGCTTGTGAAATCGCCTGTTAGCGTCACTTGACGAGCCAAGCTACTCTTCCAGTTCGGTATCTTCTGGCGCATCGGTGGGACTCTCAAACTCTATGCGATAGCCATCGGGGTCGGTGACCGGTACGACCCACAATCTGTTTCCTACAAAGGGCCGCTTTCGCGTCTCTATTCCACGCGATTTGAACTCGCGGTAAAGAGCGAGCGCGTCTTCGCACATGAAGCAGACCGAGGCTCCCGTCCCAAGGGTTTCCTTCGGCTTATCCCAAAACTCTTGGAGCATGATGGCAGCATCGCCGAGCTGAAGCCAGCACCAGCGAATTCTCCCATCGCGACCGTAATGCTCTGAGCCAGCATCTGGAATCCACGAGTTCTTAATCTTGAAACCCAATCGGATCAGCCAGCATGGCTCACGCCAGAGCTGTTTGCAAAAAAGATTCAGCCCCTGCTAGTGAGCGTGCCGATGTCTGTTATCCGATCTTCCATCGGAGTTTCAAAATGGTATGCAAGTAAGATTAGGCAAGGCTACCGACCACATCCGAGAAAGTGGTTAGTTTTGGCGAAACTGGCCGGTGTTTCACACGATGGGTGAGCAGGTCAGCGGCGGTTAAGATCCAGCCAGCTCTCGCGACGGTCGAGAAGTCTCGAATAAGACTGGCCCTTGGAGTCAGCGAAGCTTATTCCTCGTGTATTCAGACAGGAAAGGTCATTCCGCATTCGCGGCATTGGTGGACTCTCTACACCTTGATCGGTCCTGTTGATGCTTACTGCCACGTCGAATCGTCTGCACCCCGGAACAGAAGTCGCTAATATTTTTGGACGTCTTTTTGGTTTACAGTACTCGCTGATTACAGCTGGTTATAGTCCATGCGCTGGGCGCTCGCATTCCAGTCTGACGTTGCGCGAGCATTTTGCTCAGTGCTGCTCTTGTCTCACATTGCGTTCGTGTCGCCCCCTTCTGCGAATTGTGATTCGAAGCGTATTGCGAGGCAGGAGATTCCTGTCGAGTTGCACGCCGCCGATCCTGAAGTCAGAAGTCTGATCGACACTGCAACGGACAAGTTGGAATCGGACGACTTGCAAGGTGCCCTTAAGCTCGCCGCGGGAGGCATCGTGTTTGCCCAAAAGGCACCTTCCATTCCCGACCGACCCTGGGACGTTTCCTTGGCAAAGCCATCTCTCAAAGCTCCCTCGCGTCTGTTTCCAGCCCCCACACTAGATCCAGCAAAGATTTACACGTTATCCGAATTGGTGAATATCGCCGAACAGAACAATCCCGAGACTCGCGTGGCGTGGGAGAACGCCAAAGCGCGAGCTGCCGATTTGGGCATTAGGCGGTCAACGCTGTATCCGACAGTGGCAGCCGCAGTCCTAGCGGACAGCCATCGTCTGGGCATGTTCTTTGGCACCAGCTTTGAGGAACAGACAGTAGAAACATTCTCCCCTGTTTTTCTTCTGGATTACATCATCTTTGACTTCGGGCAACGCTCTCAGCAGATATCTGCCAGCAAAAGCGATCTCCTGGCGGCCAATTTTCAGTTCAATGACGTGCATCGGAAAATCATCTTTCAGGTGATGCAGGACTATTACCAACTGCTGGATAGCAAGGGACAGCAGGACGCGGCCGAGGCGAACCTTAAAAATGCGCGGACTGTGCAGGAGGCCGCCGAGGACAGGCTCCAGCACGGGTTGGCAACCTTGCCCGACGTGCTTGAAGCCCGCAGCGCTGCCGCACAAGCTGATTACAGTTTGCAGGCGGCCGTTGGGGCAACCGAGATTGTGCACGGCGATTTGGCGACGGCCCTCGGCATTTCGCCCACGGCGCAGTTTGAAGTGGAGAGCATCCAGAACATCGAGATGCCGGACGACATCGCCGATACGATCGAGACATCCCTCAACAAAGCGCTCTCATTGCGGCCCGACCTGATGCAACGAGTTGCTGAACTTCGTGCCGCTGGAGCGAAAGTGAAGGCTGAGTTTAGAACCTATTTTCCGACGTTGAGCATCGACGGAAACGTTGGCATGGGTCGAACCCGTTCGTATGGAGTGCAGATACACCTTCCAGGAATCTATTCGCCGACCATACAATCTTGGGATTTAAGGCTCGGTTTGACGTGGACACTGTTTGACGGACGGGCCAGGGAGGACCGCCTGGCCAGAGCGCAAGCCAATCGCAAACAGGCTGCCGCTACTGTCGATTCGATTCGCGATCAAGTGGAGAATCAGGTATGGTCCGCGTACTCCACAGCCCGGACTGCGCTTCGTCAGCAAAAGGCGGCTGCCGCACTGCTAGCGGCAGCAACAGAGTCTTACAATTCCGCCTTAGAGTCGTACAACTATGGTGTGCGCACCGAAATCGACGTGGTGGCGGCGCAGCGCACGTTGGCGGATGCGCGCGCGGTGGATGTAAACGCGCGCACTCAACTATTAACCACCTTGGCTGCTTTGGCCTACCAAACCGGCGATCTATTGTATCGGCGGCATCCATGACATGAGGACGAAATTTCAAATGAATGCCGGTGCTCTGCAGATTGCCGCAATCGCAACGTGTGCTGCGTCAGTTTTGTTGGCGACAGGATGTTCCCGGGCGCCTTTTTTTAACATTCTCGGATCATTCTTTCCTTCGTGGATTCTCTGCGGAGTTCTTGGCATATTGCTTACCGTTGGGGTGCGGATTCTGTTCGTGCGTGTGAATTTTGAGCGGGAGCTATCGCCCTTGATCCTCATATACCCCAGCTTGGCTGCGCTCTTCACGTTCTGGATCT
>DATFQQ010000057.1:0-5821 GCA_035264195.1 Candidatus Sulfotelmatobacter sp.
TGGCGTTTCAAACTCAGCGAACTGGACGTGTGGATGCGGGGGAGGATAGACTCCGCTCGTCGTCCGCCTCTTTCGGAAAGGACGGTAAGACGTGAGAAAGAGCCACACTAGCACAGGATTTCCAAGCGTAGTTAAACGCAAGAACGGAAAGAAAGTAGTCATCTGGCGATGGTACGAGAAGGGCCAGGACGGCGAGTCTCGCGAGCGCTGGAAGACCCTTGGTTTGGCCAGTCGGTTTAAGTCTGATGCCGCGGCACAGCAAGAAGCAGAACGCCTCGGCCTAGGCCGACCGATTGAGGAGGGGCCACGTACTCTGAAGGAACTCGTCGATCACTGGCTGGACACGGAATGCCCAGGGACGGACGAGATCCGAACGAACGTCGGGCCTTCTCCACTCGGGACAACTACCGCGGTTATCTCCGGAAGTGGGTCAAACCGCGATCGGGGGACCGAGCCTTGGACCAAGTCAAGCCCGTGGCCGTAGAGAGTTGGCTGTCGACCTTAAAGAAAAGACGATGGCAAGGCCCTAGCCGATGGTTCGAAAAAGAAGATCAGCGAGCCGCCGTGCGCGTGAAGCACCTTCGCTAGCAGTTCAGATGTCATGTCAATCCCCATTCTTGACACACCCCGCGATGCCGAGTATTGATCCACATACATTCGGTCCAAGATGTAAATACAGCAAACGGACCCCGAACACCGTTTCCATCACTTATCGAGGTGCTGCCCCCAGCTGCCCCGTCACATAAGCGAGCGTAACGGCAGCAGACAGAGCCGAGGTATATGCATCGGTCTCGGCCAGTTCCGCCTCAAATAGATGCGTCTTCGCCTCGACCACCGCTGTTACTGTACCCACCCCTTGTTTATAAGAATCCAGCGCCGCCTCGTAGGAGGTCTGAGCGGTGGCTCGGGATACGGATGCTGCATCATTTGCTGCCAAACTGGTCCGCAATGAGATTTGCGCGGACACAATCTCTCGCAGGGCATTCAGCCGAACCTCGTTGAGAGTTGCCCCTGCCTTGTCCTGGTCATTCTTTGCTTGTTGAATTGCATTAGCCCGCCGGTGAGCATCGAAAATCGGGATGGACACCCCCAGGAGGACCGTCCCGTTCCATTGATTACCTGTGATATTCAAGGTCGGCAGCTGCTCTCCAATACCAGGGATTGCTGTGAGTCCGACTTGACCGCTCACGTATGCACCGGTACCAGCCAAAAAGATCTTCGGGCGGTTTTGAGCCTGCGCCGCTTTGACAGATGCTTGACTTGCCTGCAGAGTGTTGTAGGCTTCGAGCACGTCCGGGCGCCGGGACAGAGCATCTCGAACGATCTCATCGGCTGGTCCCAGATCCTCCCTCAGAAGAGGATGGTGCTCTACGGGACGGATCCGGATGGTGGTCAGAGGCGATATCCCCATTGCTGTAAGGAGTGCTGCGTACGCCTGCTCTTCCGCCCCTTGTGTAGTCACAACAGTGAGTTGTGCCCGTGCAGTTAGATCCCGAGTCTGGGCGGTTTCAATGATCGTACCCTCGCCCTGCTTGTAACGTGCCTCGGCTGCAGCCTCGACGTCCTTCGCGTTGGCGAGCGCCTCTACCGCTGTGTGGTGACGCTGTACTGCACCCACATACGTGTAGTAAGCAATCGAGACGGCATAGATAACTTGCTGGTGAGCGCCGGTAAAGCCGATATTCGATACATTGGACAGCTTACGGACTGAGTCGACGATATTTCTCCTCCCGCCGAAATCGAACAGCAGCCACACCAGCGACACGGTCTCCGCGCTGCCATACAGTTTGCCGGAATTGTGGAGGGTGAATCCGGAGCTGCTATTGGAACCCTGCGCTCCCTGATAGGCGCCAAGCACATTCGCGGTAACGACCGGCAGATAGGTACTTTCGGCCACGCCCGCGCTGATCGCTGCATTACGTGCTCGTTGCCACGCGACTCGGGTCTCTGGGTTCTCCCGCTCAGCAATATCGACCAGTTCCGTCAGTATGTATTCGTGATCAGTCGTTAATTTTGTGCGTGGTTTAGGAATCACTCCGGCCTCGCGGTTCGGGGGTAATACGAAGTTTTGCAGAGGACTGGGAGAGTCGGGGAGACTGCCAGTAGTAGCAGAGGAAGAAGGCTGGCTCGTATTCTGCGCTTGTATTGGAGATCCAAGCAGTGGAAGCAGGAGTGCGATCAAAGTAAAGGCTGTTTTATCCATCTTGCTCCGCCTGTTTCAGATTCGACACAGCTAGGTGCAGCGCGCCGATTCGCTCGCGAAGGACCGTTTCCAGCGCCGCGAGCGATTTCGACTCTGGTGGCCGATACAAGAACACTGGCGTTTCTGCCGTAGCGGTAAGACTTAGTGTGTCGCGAAGGTTGTTTCTTGCCTGTTCAGGAGCCAACTCTGCAACGCCCAACATCGGCGTTTGGAGTTTTTCGATTGCATCAGCCGCGTGCTGCTGAGCGGCAAGCCGAGTGCGATCAGGGCGAATCCGCGTAGGCTCATACGCAGCCAGACGGATGTCGCTTGTGATTCCCTCGACCATCGATTGGGTCTCCGCGACGAGACGTCGCCTGGACCATCCATCAGCCGCCTCAAAAATACTCTCCAGCCTCTGCTTTGCTTTCAGTAGAGCACTATCGATGCGCGGGCCAACACTGACTGGCCAGATCTGCGTGGCCGCAAAGTAGGAAACTATATTTCCGAGAAGAATACCGATCACTCGATCTCGCGCAACCGCCATGTCGAACGATGGCGAAGGACCTTGGAGGATACAAAGAAAATAGGCGAACCCAAGCTGGAAGCCGGCATAAGAGATGTGCTTATCGCCAGCGGCGATCCAGGCCGCAAGAAATGCGCCCACGAAGACAATGGCGGCCAAGTCGCCGATGTCAGTCGTCCGAGGGATAATCCGCAGCATCACCAGAAGTCCCAGGCCAGCGCCTGCGAGGCAGCCGACAATGCGCAAGGTCAGCTTCTCGACGCTTTCCCCGGCCGTACTCAGCGCCACGATGAAACACGTGATCAGCGCAGTATGAATTCCAGGCCAACTAAGAACCGAATAGATCAGGTAACACAACATAGCGGATCCCGTGATCTTGAGGGCAAATTGCACGTGCGCTGGATTTGTGAACGCGTCAGGCTGAAAGAATCCTGATTTCCCCTCTGTTGTTAAATGCGCTGTTGCTCTGACTTCTCCGAACTGGATCAGTCCAGAGTTGAAAAAGTCCACGGCTGAGGTGGCCAGATCACTACAATCCTCATGGACATTGACCGGTTCGACTTTGACTGGATAGCCCCCTGCCTCGAAGATCTCGGCCAACTCAATGAGCTTGCTCTCGACAATTCGTTTGACGTTTTGCGTTGGCATTGCCTCAGGCTCGTCTAACATGAGTTGCACTGCGGAGAGCACGGTGATCACGCAGTCGGACGCCCCCTTCAAAGCGGCAATATCATCTTCGCTGCTCGTCTTTTCGAGACCTGCAAGCTTGAGATGTTTCTGCGTTTCAACATCGCCCATCAGGATGGGACGCATTGAGTCGTGCCCGGCACGATTCTCTTCGGCCAAGGCGGCCGCAGCCGTGCGAAGCCGTTCGGCGATCTCCCGCTGGACTAAGCTGCGGGGAGAAGGAGCGATAAGCAAATTCACGATGGACGATACGAGCGCAGGAATAGCGAAGAAAAGCCAGAGGTAGAGTACTCCTCGAGTCGCCGCCTCGCCCAACGGAACAGAACCCAAGATGTCGAGCGCATATGCGATAACGAGAGCTAAGATCGATGCGACCGGCTTTAGTTTGCTCGCGGACCCCAGAAACATCATCACGAACGAAATTAGGGCCATGGTTAAGACACGCAATCCAGAATTGGCCAACAGCGGTGGAGCGATTAGGAGGATGATTCCGACCACAGCAGTGATGATCAGTACTATCGCGACCGTCAGGAGCATGCTTGAAGTGCGATCCGGTTTATTCAGGAAGAATACGACATAGACGGTGAGAGCAATTTCTGGAGTCTTATAGACCTCTGCGAACATTGCCACAAGCGTACAGATCACCGCAAGTCGCACAGCAAATGCTAATCGGCCAGGTGAGGGCTCCGTTAACAGACGCCACAAGGATGGATGGCTAACGCTCTCTGCACGCAGTGCCATGCGCAACCTCCACGATGGCGCTGGCGCCTAGCCTTACCAGTCGTTCGGGCGGGTTCTCCAGGCGGATGCGCACCGGAAATCGCTGGGCCACTCTGACCCAGTTCAACGATGGTTCCACATAGGGAGCAGCTCTAGGGATGTCGATCTTGTCTGCGGCAAGTACCCCGTATCCGATGCTATCCACAATGCCCTTTATCGGCTGGCGGCGATCGATCATCGAGTAGACGGTTACGCATTCGCCAATCTGGATCCGGTTCAGATCAATCTCGCGAAAATTAGCAGACGCGAACCACTCTTCCGTATTAATCAAGGTAAAAAGCGATTGTGATGGAGCGACGACTTCTCCAGTGGATATGTGAAGCCCAACGATACGTCCGTCATGTGGAGCTCTGACTTCCGTGTCCGCGAGGGCGCGACGGGCATTAGCAAGCGCGGAGGCTGCGGCTCGAACATTTGCCACTGCAGCGTCGGCCGTATCGATTGCGCCCTCAGCGGCGTGCTGCTGCTTCTGCGCCTGAGCCAGGGAAGTTGTCGCATCTTGAGCGGCAACCTTTGCCCGGTCAAACTGTTGCTGGGGAACATACCCCTTCTCTGCCAATGGAGCAAGACGCTCCTGAGTTCGTTCTGACAGGGCTAAATTATCTGTTGCCCGGATGGTTTGCTGACTTGCAATTTCCGCATCCCATCGCTGCGTAGAGACAAGCCGCCGTTTTGAGCCCAAAGCTGCGCGAGCGACATCAAGGCTGGCCTCCGCCGTCGCAACATTGGTTTGATACGGGACAGGATCAATACGGAGAAGCAAGTCGCCCTTTCGTATGAGTTCGTTTTCGTGTATCGGGAGCTCGATGATGCGACCGCCGACGAGTGGCGCGATATGCACAACTTCGACGTCGATACTCGCGTCATCTGTGCTCAGTTTTGCCTTGAATAACGTCCAGACTCCGAGGACGACGGCAAGAAGGACCACGACCGCGGCAATAATCGCACCCACACGGTTACGCTTGTGAATTCCACGTACTTCCGTCATCAATGCACCACCCAGAAGTGCCACACGATCAAAGCGACAATCGCGCCCGCTGAGCAACAGACTGCCAGCTGATACGGAATGTAGACTGCAAGACGTGTTGCGACCATTAGGGCGCGGACGAATGCTGCCACCAGTACGGCAATCACAGCGCACAAGAGCCAGGCGGGGAAATAAGCGCCTGCGATCGTAACGGAGGGCGCTCCACCACAGCCGGTCGAACCGAATGTTTGCCCCAACAGCAACATTGCTGAGACCAACTGTGTTAGGCGATCGATAACGGACCCTCGGCGCACGGGCCTCCAGAACCTGAAGAAATATATGTTGAGCATTCCTCCCACACGGAATGCCCTAATAAGCTAACGTTTCAATCAACAGTTTGCAATTCCGTGAGGCAACCAAATTGTTTGATCGTGGGCCTGCGAAGGAGCGAGCTATTCGCGTTGCAATGGAAAGACGTCGATTTCGAAGCCAAGCAGATTCACATTAACCGTTCAATTGTGCAGAACGTAATCGGCGTCTGCAAGACGGAGAGTTCTCAGAAACCTGTCCCTGCCCACGAAGATCTCATCAATGCTCTGCGTGAATGGCGCCGCCGCACGCCATATCAATCAGCACAGAACTGGATGTTCGCGAGTCGAGTGAACCAGGGCCGCTGGCC
>DATFQQ010000058.1:0-19394 GCA_035264195.1 Candidatus Sulfotelmatobacter sp.
CGTAGACCTGCTCTATCGTCACCAGAGCGGGGAACTCGACTGCGACATACGGTGCGTGATCTCCAACCATCCCAACAATCAATCGATCGCCGATTTTTATCGAGTGCCTTTTTTTCTTGTGCCGGTCGACAAAGAAAACAAACAAGAGGCGGAACGGCAGATTCTCTCCATGTTGAAGCGCCATGCCGTGGATCTGGTGGTGCTGGCGCGCTACATGCAGATTCTGTCGAACGATTTCGTGAACCGACACCCGCAGCGCATTATCAACATTCATCACTCCTTCCTTCCAGCTTTTGTGGGCGCTCGCCCCTACCATCAAGCGTTCGAACGCGGCGTCAAGCTGATCGGCGCGACCAGCCATTACGTCACCGAAGTCCTCGACGATGGGCCGATCATCGAGCAGGACGTGGTGCGCGTCTCGCACCGCGACACGGTGGAGGACCTCATCCGCAAGGGCCGTGACCTGGAAAAAGTCGTACTCTCGCGCGCCGTACGATCCCATGTCGAGAATCGCGTGCTGGTGTATGGAAATAAGACCGTCGTATTTTGAGCACCCCCCTGCACTTGTCATCCTGAACCCGGCGTCAAGCCGGGTGAGGCACCGTATGAAAGTGGATCGCGACAAGGCAGCAGAGAAGGACTAGTTATGCTGCCAGCAGAAAGGATAATCCTCTTTACTGCACCAACACTGCGGACTCACGTACGGTCATCGTAAAAGAAACCACGGAAGTACATGCACTTCCGATCATTTCCCAGTGGTTTCCTGGGCAGAACCCTCTCCAGTAGTAACTTGCACCGTTAGTAACCTTTCGGCTTTACTTGTGGATTAGTACAGTCTTAACGAGGACACGTGGTTGCGGGGGCATTTTTGGCCGAAGATCTTCGGTTTGAACTCGCTATTTTGGCGACTGTCCAGGGCTTCTATCAGAAGCTTCTGCGAGATACGCTCGGCGGCGATGTGCCGATTCCGAAAGATCTCGACGAGGACGCTTTACGCCATTCTGAGCGCGAATTGCCCAACACGCTCTCGCGGATGTACCGCTGGCTGCACCTCCTCGACATGGCCATCACGCCTGCGATGCTGCGGCAGGGACTTACTCCCGACACCGACTCCGAGGTTGCCGAAGCGCTTTTGCGATATTTTGTCCGGAGGAGAGAAGCGAACGATGTAAACCGCGACAAGACCGATTTGGTCGCGACCTTTCTTTATCGTCATCCCCGCGTACCCGGACAATGGGAGCAAAGTGGTTACGGTCTCGACGGCGCGTTGCCGCTTTCGCCGTTTGAGATCGCGCTCATCGAAATTCTGGCCGATAGCGATGTGCCCACACTCCCGGAAGAACACGTGCAGTTGCTGCGGCGTTTTGATCCATTTCTGGAAGAAGTTTCACGCTTCCGCGATTTCAATGCACTGATGGATTCTGGGATGATCGGGCGTGTGCGGGAACTGAAACAGTGGCTCGATTCATCGTTCCACCATCCAGGAGTGCTGGCCACGGTTGCGGCGTACAACGCGTCGTTCGGTAAGAAATTTGACGAACTGTTCATGAAGGCCTTGGGTGAAATCAAGAACTTCGGCCAGGCACTCGAAGAAATGGGTGGGACGATTCTGACTACCGTCGATGGTGTTGAAGTCACGGTCGAGCACGTCGCTGCGATTGAAGAAAAGCAACTGCTGGAAGCTGACTACGGCAGCACCCTGGAGAAATTCCGCCGCGTGTCGAAGCTAAAGAAGGAATTGGACCGGCGTCCGCCGATCCGTCGTTCTCTGCTTACACCGGCGGCGCAAGCCACGCGGACTACATCCGGCGCGGCGGCGGCGCCCAAAGCGGCCAAAGCGGCTGCAGGGAAGGCGAAGACTCCGGCGCCTCCCGTGGTCTTTCAACCGCCGGCGATTACCGCGCAGCAACTCTCCGCCGAAGAAAGCAAACTTCGCCGCGTCGAGGAATCAATTCGGGTATTCGTACGCGTAGCCGACCCCAAGTACCGACAGGTTGTTCCCATGCGCTTCTTCAACCTGACACTCACCGTGCCAGAAGCAGACGCCTATGGCGCAGCCTTCCTGGAAGAAAAGAGTTTGCGAGCCGACATCGCGCGCACGCTAATTCGTATGGTCTCCATCTCAGCGCGCATCAGCACAGAACTCGAGGAACTCAAGCGCAGCCAGAAAATGTCATCTCTCTGGAAGCTGCATGCTGATTCCATCGTCGTTCTCCTGGACATGGCCAACACCGCAACAGAAGAGGCAGGCAGCGTCGCGAAGAGCGCCGAGCAAGGCGGCGCTGGCCCCGCCGGCCAATCTATTCATGAGTCAGTGAAGAAGCTGCGCAACCAGTCCGACATCGCGGTCAAGACCCTCGCTAACGTGAGCTAGCGCGCGTCAGTCGCTTCGGATCTGTAAGTGTCCACAACCTCCAGATCCACGGTAGCATTGCTTCCTGGCGCGCCCGAGGCGAACAAATACGCAAGCTTCTGCTAAGGCCTGCTTTCGCTATCTATCCGTTGATCGGTGTCTAATACGGCTGTAAGGGCCGCAAACTGACGGCGCACCAATCTCGCATTCCTGGGATCGATGACTCTTGCGCGATGGTGGGATTGTCTTTTTGAATCCAGGTAAGCGGATTAATGTTGAGCAGGTGCAGTCAGCACTTCAATCGTTTTACCGAGTGCTGTCGGCACGACAAACTTATCGAGGTACTGTTCCAATCTGTCCCGGTGCCTGGCTTGGTAGACGGGATAGTCCTTGGCAATGTCCTCATCAGCCAGCCTGAAGAGCACATACGGTTCTAGAACGCCCTCCTGATGCAGCTTCAAAAGCAGGAGCAGAGATGGCTTCTCGGTCACTATCTCGGCGGTTTCGACATCACCCTCCAACTTCTCCAGTACACCGACCTCCGCGGTCAGAGCTTCGACTTCCTCTGCGAGGCTATGCCGGTAAACAGATTCGTGCGGGAAATGTTGCTTGAATTTGCCACCGCCTTTCCAGTCCGCGCGAACGGAGCGATACGCCTGCCATGCATCGGAGAGGTCTTTGGGGCGTTGCAAAAAGAAGTTAACGTCGAAGTGAACATCGAACATAGATTCGTTTTGCCCGGGAGCTTTAGGTTCTGACGAAAGCCCCGCATATTTGAAATTCAGTTCGCTCCTGTTGAGAGCGGCCCAGGCAATCAGATCGCGCCAGACGATTCTGTTGTAAGGCTCGGCGACCGCGGCATGGATGAGCATGCTCCGTGCCTTCGACATGTCGCCTTCTTTCACTAGCATTTCGGCATAGTAGCGATACGCAGTTTCCACCTTCGGATCGAGTTGGATTGCGCGTTCATACCACTCTCCGGCTTTCACATAGGCATTCTCCTTGTGGTACGTGTTTCCCGTGAACAGGACTGCGGCATAGTTCTTTGGTTCTAATTGCAATGCTCTCGCATAGTTCTTACGGGCTGTGACGAAATCACGGCGGGAGAAGGCTGCTTCTCCTGCGAGCATCGCGTGCTCTACGGATGGATTCCGGGAAAACTCGATCGCGCCAATTGGCGGTAGCGCTCCAAGAAGCTGGTGCAGGTTTTGTGCCAAGAGACTATTGTCACCCAGGTCCAACGCTTCCTGTACAAGATTCTTGGCACGAAGGCGTTCCTTTGCAGCGGCTTGCTGATCTGTCAGAGTGGCCGCATGGCTAACCAGACATGCTGACAAATCAAGCAGCAGCTCGTGATCTCTTGGATTCTTTCGCACCAATTCTTCCAGTAGCGGCAAAGCTTCCAGGCGGTTGCCTTTCTCAAAGAGTTGTGTCGCTTGCTGACGCTTGCCGTTGTCAACTGCATCTCCCTGGATTTGCGCCGTGCCGCAGGGGAGCAAAACAACGTTCGAAAAGAACATTACGACAACACAGACTGACAAACTCTGGAACTTCATAGGCCCCCCATGTGAACTGAACAGGCGTCATCGAAACTCAACGAATCACGATTCGTACTTTCGAGGAAGCATTTCTGAGAAGGCGGAAGAGACGGTTTCGGCGCCGTCTCCTCCACCTCCCTTAGAGTTGTTGATCTTCAAATCACTTTCTGTTCCGCATCGGCATAGAGGGCATGGATCCCATGTTCATCTGCTGGCCGGATGCTGGCGTCGACCCGCTATCGCTGTGGGCCAACTTGCCCGTACCCGGTGTTGAGTTTCTCGCTGAGGGCGAGTTCGGCCCACAATCGAGACACGGCAGATCGTCGAATGTAATCTGCATCGGACGCATCATGTCGTTGTCTTCGTGATCGAGAATGTGACAGTGCCAGACGTAGCCTGGGCCTGCGGTTGGGTCAAACGGGAAGGTGTTCTTGCCGGGGAAGAGGTCCGACTCTTTCACCGACTGCGGGGCCAGCCGGATCAGCAGTCGAGTGATCATTCCCGGCGGGGCGAGGAAGACATCCTTCCATCCACTCTCGCTGGGTGACGGTGGTGTCGGGTCACCAATCAGGAAATCATGGGTCCCGGTGCCGTCCCCTGTGTCCACTGGAATCTCGGCATTGACTCGGATTGGTGCGTGATCGAGTGGAAGCTCTGTACCATTCAGCTTTTGCCAGTAGGCGGTAAATCGATCGACATCGATTCCCTGTCTATTCTCCAACTGGAACTCAACCAGGTGAATGTGTATGGGATGGGCGTCCTCGGTTAGGTTCTGGATGTACCAGGATTCCGTCGTGCCGAGCCTGGGGACTTCAGTGACATCTTCGTCAAAATGCCGTCCGTCGATGAAGACTCCAACCGGGTCGCCGGTAACCGGGTGCTCCGCCTCATTCAACGTGAACAGCTTCGGATTCCCAATGTTCGGCGTTTCGATAAGAGTAGGAACGGTGATCAGAGTGGGGGGCAGTGGATTCGGATGCACAGGCCTCGTGTCCTGAACGGTGAATTGCATGACTACACTCGTGTTGCCATCCGGCGGGTCCCCGCCCGGGTAAGGGGCATTCGCGGAATTCGTCAGAACAACTTTGGTTCCGGCCTTCAGGTTCGAGAAGTCGATCAGGATGTCCCCACGTTCACAGACCGCCAAAAGCAGCGAGGTCAACGTGGCAGGTGCGGGCAAGTAACTGCCGTCGGCGCCGACCTGGATGAACGACATGCCGTTCGACAGGCTCAAGTTGTAGAAACGTGCGTTGGACCCATTCACGATGCGGAATCGATACTGGTGCCGCTCCACATTCATGTTTGGCCAGGCTTGCCCGTTGACCAGGATCGTATCCCCAAAGTACTCAGGATCCCAGTACGGGTGGACGTCGGGGTTATCGCCCACGGTTGTGAAATGGATCGAGCCATCGGCGTTGAACGCTTTATCCGCCAGCATAAGCGGCATCTCGTACTTGCCCGACGGAAGAAGCGGCGCAACGTTATCGTTCTGCGGATCGCGGATGATGTAAGTGCCTTCCAATCCAGCGGCCAGATTGAGACGTGTCATTCCAAGTGCATGGTCGTGATACCACAGCGTCGTTGGCAGCTGTCCGTTAAAGTACTCAAAAGTAGTGCCATCGAACGTCTCCCCAACACTGGTCCGGCCCTTTGAGAACCAGGACCTTGGGAAACCGTCAGAGTCTGATGGCGTCACGCCACCGTGCACGTGTGGAACGGTCACAATCGGGGACTGAAACTCGGGATAGCCCGGAGGAAACGGGGCAAACGGAGGTGTCGGTATCGCGGCGTGGTTGGGATTGGCCGCCATGATTGTGGGATCGATCGGGAACATGTGCGGTTCTCCCAGATTGTTGACGTAATGAACGAAGATGCGGCGGTTCGCGGTTGCTTCGAAAGTCGGTCCTGGGGTTGAGAATACCGTTTGAAGATGATTGGGGCGTCCGGGCAGGGCGGTGTTCACTTTTCCGCCGTATGCGTAGACCTTCGTCTTGGGGAATCCCAGAGGCAAGATCTGCTGGAAGATTATGTTCTCGGTAACTTCGTAGAGCGGAACCCTCTGGCCGATGGTCGGATCGAATTTCGTCTCAGTGGAAACGAAAACAGGAGGCCTGGTCAGCTGGTTCGCGAACTTCGGAACAGTCGACGGATTCAGAGGTGGAACTCCGGGCAGTCCGTTCGGCTGCTTCATCCAGTTCTTCACGTGCATGTGCGGCCGGTCCTTGTGAGCTTTGGGCGGAGTTTGCGCCGCTGCCGGGGCAGTGGCGGGTGCCATATCGTGAGAATGCGCGGCGACCGTGGGGACTGCTGGAGACAGCAACACACTGCTGGTCGTGCGCGTTGAGGTCTGGGCGAAGCTGGCGGTCATCGCCAGTGCCAGAACAACTCCGGTGAAGATTCTGAACGTCGCGCGGCAGATACTGCGAGTCTTCATGTTGTTTACCCTCGATATTGTTCGCTAGACGAGATTGGGTTAATCGAAACGACCGCAGACTGGCTCGCCCTCCGCCGCAGCTAGTCGTATCCGGCTGCGCCAGACAAACGGGTGGAGTCAGTTTCTAGCGACGATGGTGAGCGCAGAAGTGAACGCAGAAGGAGCGCGGAAGTGAGCCCAGAAGTGCGCGCGAAACTGGGAACTGAAGGGGCTGCGGAACGGGATACTACCTTGGTTGATTAGAAAATCAAACAAAAAACTTGCTAGCTGCTAATCGTTAGGTCAGAAACTAGTCGAACCCAGAATCGGGAGTATTACTCCAAACCGTCAGAGGTAACAAAGCGAGCGATTATGTTCTTGGGCCTCTAAACGAGTGAGCGGGCGCATCTCAGTGGACTCTAGCTACACATCCCAAAAATGCTTGCTCTCCAACAGTCGTCGGGCTTCCCAAGGCTAAAGAGAGAAAAGAGACAGGCGAAACCGCCCGTCTAGGTCAAGGGGCGAGGTCTGACGCCCGTTGCCCGAAACCTTAAGCCTGCAGTTCAGTTGATATCGAACTGCTCCTGGTGTACCGCCGGATCGCTCTTCACAATGATCGTCCGCTTGGTCATTTCTTCCATTTCGTTCAGCAGACGGGCATTGTTCGCTTTCAATTCCTTCGCGACATCCGGATGCACGCGCAGCATGACGTCTTCGTGCTCCAGGTGCTTGGTGATCTTGCGCATCTCAACATAGATCTCGTTGCAGATCGTCGAAACCGACTTCACGTATCCGGTCGACTGGCAATACGGACACGGCGCGCCGATGGTGCGTTCGAGCGACTGCTTGACGCGCTTACGCGTGATCGCCACCAGCCCGAAATCGTTAAACTGCAATGTCTTTGATGGAGCCCGATCGTGCCGGAGTTCCTCTTCCAGAGCCTGCATCACGCGCTGGCGGTTGCGGCGCTCATCCATATCGATGAAGTCGATGATGATGATGCCGCCCAGATCGCGCAGCCGGATCTGCCGGACGATCTCTCTGATTGCGTCAATATTGGTTTTTACGATCGTGTCTTCCAGCCGCTGCGTCTTGCCGACATACTTGCCGGTGTTGATATCGATGGCGACCAGAGCCTCGGTCTGATTGATAACGATATATCCGCCGCTCTTCAGCCAGACTTTGGACTTCAGAGCCTTATTCATTTCTTCAGTCAGGCCAAACTGTTCAAACAGAGGCGTCTCTTTCGTATAGAGCTTGACCCGCTTGACCATTCCGGGCTGGAAGCGGTTGAAGAAGCGGAGAATGCGCTCGTATTCTGCCTCGGTGTCGACCCAGATCACGTTGAAATCAGAAGTGACCTGGTCGCGAAGCACTCGCTCCACCACGTTCAGGTCGTGATAGATCAATGCCGGAGACTTCGAACTCTCCGCGCGATTCTTGATGTCCTGCCAGAGTCCTTTGAGGAATCGGATATCGGCGCGCAGCTCTTCTTCACTGGCGCTCTGCGCGGCGGTACGGACGATGAAGCCGCCGTGTCCGTTCTCGCGCTCGCTCAGGATGATCCTCTTCAGGCGCTGACGCTCTTCCTCGGATGAAATCTTTCGTGAGACGCCGGTGTGATTCACCGTCGGCATGTAAACCAGGAAACGTCCGGGCAATGCGATGTGACTCGTAATGCGCGCGCCCTTTTTGCCGATCGGTTCCTTGGCGATCTGAACCAGAATCTCTTGACCTTCTTTAAGCAGATCGCTGATCAGTGGAACTGGCGCTGCTTCGCGGCGCCGGAAACGGCGTCCACCACCGCCTCGGCGACCACGGTCGCCTCCGCGGCGCTCATATTGCCGGTCGAAACGACGTGAGGAACGTTGCGTGTAACCAGCGGTTGCGGCCGGAGCGCGAACTTCGGCGCGGGCATCGACGGTACCATTCCCGCGAGCCTCGGCATCAAGCAAGGCTTCAGCCTGGGCCTGCGCCTCTTCGAGTTCTATTTCTTCGGCGTCTTCTTCGGCTTCGGTCGGAGCCGCTTCGGCTGCGTGCTCGCCCGACTCAGTGATCGAAGCCATGTGAATCTCCGAGACCGCTTCGCGGGCGTCGCCGTTCAGATGCTCTGGCTGATCTGCGGCTCGGGTCTCTTCCTCGAACTCGTCGAAACTGTCATCGGACGAGGCCTCGAAGTGAACGGTATCGGCTTCTTCGTCGTCGATAGTTTCCTCTTCCATCGTGCCCGGAGCAGCGAACATAGGCGTCTCATCGCGAGACGACCGAGATGGCGGTTCGGAGTCAATCCCTAAAACGGGCTGATCGAAATGCGGCTCGTGTTCCTCTTCGACATCGCTCTGCTCGGTTACATCTTCGTGTCCGATTGACGGAGCCGTTTCTGCTGGGGTGTGCTCTTCTTCCGTCCAGGAAGGAGCTACCGCTGTTTCCGGCTCAGAACGCCGGAATTCGCGATTCCAACTCATCGAAGTTGCGGCGGAATCGACCGGCTCTTCTGCCACGGCACGGATTTCCTCATGCTCTTCGTGGAGGGGTTCGGTGTTTGCTTCGCCAACTGCGAAGATCGGTTCATCCTCTGGAAAGGCGGCGGCCACAGGAGCCTCGGATTCAGCAGAGGTTTCGCCTGAGGCTTCGGCTGTCTCCTCGACCGGATGGGCTTCTTGCACGGGGGCTTGCGACCAGCGCTGGTATTTTGAAATCGACTCTCCCGGTAACAGAATCGGCTGATATCCGGCGGGAGGCCCGGAAGGCCGCGATGGCGTCGTCTCTGCCGGGCGGCTGAAGGAACGCTCTGCTCCCCGGTCGCTTCCGCGATCACTGCCGCGTTCGCGACGTCCTCCGCGTCGCCGGCGGCGCCCACCGCGCCATGCGCCGCGATCGCGTCCAGTATCGCTTCCATTCGAAGGTTCGCCTGGTTCAGTGGCGGCAGCAGGTTGTCCTTCGTCGTGGCTGGTAACCTCTAAACCTTCTTCCGCTTCGACGGAGAGATTCGACTCCGCCCCAATTGCCTCAACCGGTTCTGCACTCGCTGGCGCAGCCTCAGTCCGGACCGGCTGCGGGCGCATGTCCTGCACGCCGCGGTTGGCCGGGATGACATCGGTCAGATCGTCGTCATGCTCCTCCAAGTCCATGAAATCGGAGACATAGAGAAACGCATCGCGTTCCAGCCCGATGTCGACGAATGCCGACTGCATCCCGGGCAATACGCGGGTGACGCGCCCTTTGTAGATGGATCCCGCTAAGGTGTACTCGTTCTCGCGCTCAAGATAAATTTCCGCGAGCAGATCATCTTCGACCAGCCCCACCTTGGTTTCGTGTGGCGTGGAAGAGACAAACAATTCTTTGTTCATTGAACACTCCGTTACCGCCGTCTTCATTCAGAAGCCGGACGGGTTCACCGGAGCGCAGTCAGAAAGTGTTCGGGAGATGAAACGGGCGATGCTTACCCCAAACGGGGGCAATGTGTGCCGGAGGAATCCGTCTCTGGCCGAATCCGTTGCTTAAGCTCAGGAATCTTGTGCACGTAATCGCTTTAACTTCCGCCGGGGTTGTGACCGCACTCTCAGACCATTTTGGTCGGGGGGCCGTTCCCTGCCCGGCTATTCCGCTTCAATCCTGCCCGGCACTTACTGCACGACTGCTGCCGGTGATATGCCCCCTTCACGCGAGGGCGATCGATATATTTTTGGGCTGCGCTGGATTTTCTCCGAACTGAACGCAGCAACTACATCCCTGCCGTCTTCCCTGTTAAATCTTTTTGTTCCTTGAGCTTATCCAGCCGGCTCACCCAGCTCGTTGGCTCAATTTACAAAACGGCGCATACGAACATTCATTACCATCCCCAGCGCCAGGAACATAAACAACACGGAAGACCCTCCGTAACTCATCAGCGGCAGGGGTATTCCAGTGACCGGCATAAAGCCAACCACCATGCCGACATTGACCAGGATATGGAAGCTAAGCACAGCCACCACACCCATCACCACGAACGTGCCAGCGCGGTCGGGCGCTGTTTGCGCGTTCTGGGTCAAACGCATCAGCACAATGAAGTATAACAGCAGAACCCCAAGAGCGCCTACAAACCCATGTTCCTCGGAAAATGCCGCAAAAATGAAGTCTGTCTGCGGCACAGGCAGAAAATTCCCGTGTGTTTGCGAGCCTTTACCGCCCCACAGCCCCCCAGAACCTACCGCAATCTTGGATTGCTCAACTTGATACCCTGACCCCTGCGGATCGAGGGTCGGATCAATAAAGCTGGTCAACCGCTGCTTCTGGTACGACTTCAACACATGAACCCGCGGAACTGCGAACACTGCACCAATACCCACCACCGCCAGCAGAGCCACCGCAAGTCCTTGCCTCCACTGCAGGCCACCCAGGAAAACTCCCATCACCGCAATGGGAATATACGTCAAAGCCGTCCCCAGATCGGGTTGGGCTAAGACCATCAGCATGGGGATTCCAACAATGGCTCCGGCCTTGATGAAGTCGGACCATGACAGTTCCCTCTGCCTCATATCGGCGAAATACTTGGCCACGGCCAGAATCAGGATGAGCTTGACCCACTCCGACGGCTGAAAGTGATTGCTGCCGATCTTGATCCAACGGCGAGCCCCAAGATACTTCTGCCCAAACACCATCACCGCCATCAGCGACGCGATCCCGCCGATGTAAAACCAATGAATCTTGTCGAGCAGGGCCTGATAGTTCACCAGGCTGATCAGGAACATCATTCCTAGCCCAGCCGCGATCCAGTAGACCTGCTTGAAGTGAGCGCCGGCGAACTTGGTGTGCATGGTGGCGCTGCGAATTTCCATCACGCCGAGCCCGCAGATCAGGAGCACGAACCCGAGCAGGAGCCAGTCAAAATCGCGATATGAAACGTAACGTGACATCGACCCTCAGTTATCACTCATCCCACGCTTGTCATCGTGAGCGGCAGCGACGCCGGCGCGAGCGACCGTACGGCAGCTGGAAGCTACAGTGCACGTGCGGTTCGCTCACCCGGCTTAACCCCGGGTTCAGGATGACATCGCTTCTAGCTACTGCGTACTCGTCTACTGCATACCCGGCGCTGCCGTGGCGAGCACCGGCTTCTTTGCTGCAGCGTCCATGAAGAAGCGCCCGCCCTGCAAATGGTCCTTGCCGCCATCAGGGTCGGGCTCCGTCCAAACGGCACCAATCTCCACTTTCCCACCGCTTGCCGGCTTGTCGGCGACTTTTGGCGGCGGATTTCGCCGCTCTTTGTCTACGTACGCTTTGATTACTTTGGCTGCGGTGCGTGCGGCCAGGTAACCGTGTTCGCCTTCTTCCAGCAGTGCACAAACCACAATCTCGGGATTGCGGCGCGGTTCCACGCCAACAAACCAGCCGTTGTCTTTGAACTTTTTGCCTTCTGCTCCCAGCCGGGCTTTCAGCGCGTTACTGATCGTCTGCGCACTGCCCGTCTTTCCAGCGAAATCGATATCTTGCAAATGGGAAAGAGCCGCGGTTCCGCCGGGATTCACGACCGCAGCCATCGCGTCAGTAATGGTCTGCCAGTTTTGTGGATCAATCGGAACGGTGGTTTGATCCGGGACGTTTGAGGCCTGTATTACGCCCGGTGGCAAGTCCGTTGGATTGGCCACATGCGGGCGGACGAGACGTCCACCGCTGGCAATCGCGCCAATCGCACGCGCCATCTGGATGGGAGTGGCAGCCACCGCACCCTGGCCAATGCCAACGGAGATGGTTTCTCCGGCAAACCATTTCTGCTTAAAGTTCTTGATCTTCCACTCTTCCGACGGCATTACCCCGCTGACTTCCTGAGGCAAATCGATTCCTGTCTTCTGTCCCAAGCCAAGCATGGTTGCGTATTTAGCAATCCGTTGAATGCCCAGTTTCTCGGCCAAGGTATAGAAGAAAACGTCGCATGACTGATAGATCGCTTTGCTGATGTCAACCGGGCCATGGACACGATGCTCGGCCACGACCCAACATTTGAAATACCGTCCGTAAAATTCAGCTCCGCCGCCGCAGTTCACATGTAAGCTCTGTGCGATGCCCTCCTGCAAGCCTGCGGTGGCCATGATGATCTTGAAGGTGGAACCGGGCGCGAGCTGCGCCTGAATTGCCTTGTTCAACAGCGGCTTGTCAGGGTCGTTGACCAGCTTGCTCCAGTCGTCACGCGAGATGCGTACGGAAAAATCATTGGGATCAAACGAGGGCTTGCTCACCATCGCGAGAATTTCACCGGTGCGCGGATCCATCGCGACGATAGCTCCGTTCCTGTCAGCCAGGGCTTCTTCAGCGGCGATCTGCAGGTCGATATCGATCGTGAGCTTGAGTTGCTTGCCAGGAACGGCGTCCGTTTCGCCGAGCCGTCCGACTTCGCGGCCGTGACTATCGACGAGAGCCTGACGCGATCCATTCTTTCCCATCAAGAGGTTGTTATATTGCCGCTCTACGCCGGAGATTCCCACCACGTCGCCGGGATCATACAACTCGAACTGCGGCTGGTTGAGCATGTCTTCGGTGACTTCACCGACATATCCGATCAGGTGCGACATGAATCCGTTGCGCGGATAGAGACGCCGATGCGCCATGATCGTGTCGAGTTCCGGCAGTTCGTTGCGGTGAGCTTCGATGAATTGCAGCTCATCGGGTGTGATGTCTTCTTTCAGGAAGATCGGCTGGTACTGCGGCATCAACGAAAAACGGTGGATCCGCGCACGCACTTCGTCTGGATCGAGATGCAGCCCCTGCGCAATGAGGTCGGCATCGGCATTCAGGTCGCGGGTAGAGTCGCGCAGCAGAAGCGCGGAGAACGACGGATAGTTATCGACAATAATGCGGCCTTCGCGATCGATAATTTTTCCGCGAGGCGCGAGCACGGGTACGTTGCGGATGCGATTTCTTTCCGCTGCCAGCGCGTAGTAGTCGCTCTGCATGACCTGCAGGCGCCACAACCCGTAGGCAAGGATAAGGAATATCCCGAGGATGATGTATTGCGCCGCCGTGAGGCGGATCGCAGAGACTTTTTCGTCGCGGCCAAACATCAGGCTTTGGGCATCAGGCCTCCTGCTTCCGCGGCATACGCGTAGCCGGAGATTGTGACCGGTGCCATTTTCCTTTCGGGAGTTACTCTCATTTTAAATCCAGAGAGGCAACAACGGGGACCGGCCTGGTAACGAAGGTCATTCCCAAAGCGCTGGGCGGGAGCGGAAGCCCGAAGCCGAGAGCCGGAAGCCGGTTTTTCACGTCCGCTGCTTAAACCTGTCGAGGATGAAGTACAGGAATACGCCGATGACCGCGTTCGCCAAGCCCGCCAGCAGCCCATGCAGCCAACTCCAGGTCTGCGTCATATTGACCATACCGCGCGCCACCGTGAAGTAAACTGCGGAATGTATCAGGTAAAACCCTAGCGTTACCAGGAACCGCGCTCCGGCGTTCTCCACGTCGAGTTTCACCCCCAACGAAGACGCGCCGTAGCCCACAATGGTTTTGGAGATTCCGTAAATGCCGATCGGATTGTGTCCCAACATGTCCTGCGCCAGTCCGATGAAAGCGCCAGTGAGCAGGCCGGCGATCGGGCTCCTGCGTGCCATAGCGAAGAAGATAGTGACCAGAAGGGGCAAGTCCACATAGACGCCAAATCGGGGGAAGCGGAGAGGCACAAATGCCTGCAGAAACAGCGCCAGGAGCGGCACTCCAATCGTGACCGGAATACTGAAACGATAGACCTCAACCTGCTCGTTTGATGTGTAAGTGATAGGCACGTTATTGAGGGCTGTTGTCCTCATTCGGCGGCTGGGAGTTGGGCGGAGCCGTTGGTGGTGTTGCCGGCTTCTGCTCGATGATCGGCGGCTCGGGTTGTGCGCCCTCAGGTTTCGGCGTCAGGGGATCTTCCAGAATCTTAGGTTTGGGAGTGGTCAGCGGTGTGGTGGTCGTCGTGGAGGTTACGGGAGGCCGTAGCGGTACAGGAGTCGTTCCACGGTTGATCCCCTGCTGCGGTGAGGCGGCGTTGGCGGGCTTCGTTGCCGGAACGCCACTGACTGAGGTTTTCTGCGTGGGTGCAACGGTCGTTCCAGTGGTTGGCAAAGTCTTCTGCGCAGAAACACCAGTCGTCGTGCCGGTGGTTGGCGCTGCAGCAGGCTTGGCCGCGCCCGGGACCGCCGAAGGCGGCGCGTTCGGATCCACTGCAGGTTTAATTGGCACCGAGGGCAACCTCTGAGCCAAGATGTCGGATGCGCGAACGCGAACGTTGTCCTCGGCCACCGGCTGTCGTTCCTGCTTCTCGATTAGCACCAGCACTTCTTCCAACCGGCTAAGGTTCGCGGTCGGTTTGATCTTAATATTCAGGAATAAATCCTTCCCCGGCCCAGCCTTGGTGACGGTCCCGATCGGCATGCCTTTGGGAAAAATCCGATCGCCTCCGCTGGTTAGCACGCTTTCTCCCGGCTGCACCTGCTCGTCGCTCATTACTTTCTCGAGGACAATCTCGCCGTTAGCAGTTCCACGAATCACTCCTTGGAGCCGGGACTTTTCGAGGATGGCTCCCACCCCGCTGCTCTGGTCGCTGATCAGCAGGACCTGCGCCTCGTTCGGATACACGAGCAGCACTTTGCCCACCACTCCCTCAGCGGTAATAACCGCCATATCGCGCTTGATACCGGACTTCTCGCCCTTGTCGATGTAGATCACGCGAGACAGATCACTTCCGCTCGAACCGATGACTTGAGCGGCTACCGTCTTCGAAATGTATTGTTCCTTGAAAGCCAGCAGGCTCTGCAAGCGATGGGCTTGAGTGGCGTCCTCGGTCAGGCGAACCTGCTCTAACCGCATCTGCTCGATCTGCTCCTTAAGTTGCCGGTTCTCGGCACGCACGCCGCGGAGGTAGAAATAGTTGTGCCAGATGTTGCCGGTGCCGTTCTGAATCCAGACCAGTCCGCGCTCGAAGGGTGAGATGGCTCCCACAGCCCATATGCGGATCAGCCGTGTGTCCTTCTCTTCAGTGGTGCTGGCGCCGCGTTTGACTTGCATCGCCAGCCCGAGCACCTGCAGAAACAACACCCCTACCAGGATGATCAGGTTGCGATAGCGGCCGAGGACGGATTCCATAAAACCAGTTTCGAGTTTCTAGTTTCGAGTTTCAAGACAATTTCAGTCAGCCATCAAACTCCCTCGAAACCTGAAACTTGAAACTCGAAACAGCTATTCGATTGAAATCTTCCTGAGCAGCTTAAAGTCTGAGAGCATCTTGCCGGTGCCGAGCACCACGCTGCACAGTGGGTCGTCGGCGATGGAGACCGGCAGCCCGGTTTCTTCGCGAATTCGTTTATCCAGGTTCTTCAGCAGCGCGCCACCGCCCGTGAGTACGATGCCACGGTCGCTGATGTCGGCCGAAAGCTCGGGAGGTGTCCGCTCGAGCGCCACACGAATGGCGTTCATGATGGTGGAAACGCACTCGCTCAAAGCCTCGCGGATTTCACCGTCGTCCACCGTAATCGTCTTGGGCACGCCTTCGATCAGGTTGCGGCCTTTGATTTCCATCGTCATCGGCTTGTCGAGTTGATGGGCCGAGCCGATTTCCATCTTGATCTGCTCCGCCGTGCGCTCGCCGATGAGCAAGTTGTATTTTCGTTTCAGGTAATTCATCACGGCTTCGTCCATCTGGTTTCCGGCCATACGCACGGAACGCGAATAGACGATGCCGCTCAGAGAAATGACTGCAATGTCGGTGGTACCTCCGCCGATGTCGACGACCATGTTGCCGCTAGGCTCGGTGATGGGTAGCCCGGCTCCGATGGCCGCAACCATGGCCTGTTCGACGAGATGAACTTCGCTCGCCTTCGCACGATAGGCCGAGTCCATTACTGCGCGCTTTTCTACCTGCGTAATTTCCGAAGGTACGCCGATGACGATCCGCGGATGCACCAGCATCTTGCGGTTGTGCGCCTTCTGAATGAAGTAGTTCAACATCTTCTCGGTGACTTTGAAGTCCGCGATGACGCCATCTTTCATTGGCTTGATGGCGACGATATTGCCGGGCGTGCGGCCCAGCATCTCTTTCGCTTCCTTGCCGACGGCTTCCACTTCGCCGGTATTCTTGTTGATGGCAACGATGGAAGGCTCGTTGACCACAATGCCCTTGCCGCGCGCATACACGAGAGTGTTGGCCGTGCCCAGGTCGATCGCCAAGTCGCTCGAGAAGATACTGAAGAGCGAACGGAGGTTGTGGTTGCGCGTCGCGGCGGAATGGAAACCGTTAGTTGACATGACGAATTAGTCCGTATCTCACAATGCTGCCTGCCCGGGGAAGCCCCGGCGACACCTTATCTTTTAAGGGATGGCTAGACATATTCTACGTGATACCGGCCAACCCTGCTCAAAACCAAGTTTCAAGTTTCGGGTTTCAGGTTTCGAGTTTCCCGCTCTTGCGGATTGAACTCGTCCTAATCATGACCACAGGGGCCAAACTTGAAACCAGAAACTCGAAACTAGAAACTTCACTGAATCACAATCTTCTTCTGCTGCGTATTTACACCACCCGCCGCGGTTTGCGCCGTTACCGTAATCACAGCTTCACCCGTGGGCAGGGGCGGAGTAAAGTAATGGAACTTTCCCTCGGCGGTCACCATCGGGACTTCGCTACCATTCACCATTACGCGAGCCCCGGTCTGCGTCTTGCCCGTAACCTCAATCACGTGCCCGTGCTGAATGAATGGATCCAGATCAAGTTCTATCGCCTCAGTATCTTTATCCTTGGAAATAATCGTGAAGCGGTTTTTCTCGCTTTCTACCGACTCTTTGCCGGCGGAATCATAGGACTGCACCGCCCAGTAATACGCTCCTTCTCCCAGATTTGTAACTGTCACCGCTGCCGTAGTCACCTTTTTGTCAACGAGTGTAGAAGAAAAGTAAGGGTTGCGGGAGAGACGAAGCCGGTACCCAGCGGCGTTCGCCATGGGAGTCCAGGAAAACTCCACGTCCTTCATGTTCTCAGCGGTGGAGAACAGCGGTGCCATGTTGGCGGGAGCGATCGGAGTAGGGGGTCCAATCTCTTTGGCCTTCTCCATGCGCGATTGCTGGCCTTGGAAACTGACTTTTTCCCAATTCGCCAGTTGCACGGTCTCGCCATTGCGCGTGACCTCGCCGGTGCCTTTCTTCATCAAGATTTCATGCTGGTCGGCACTCGGATCGTTGCGCACCTGCGCCGCTGATTCCGGTGCCAGCGATGCGGTTGCACCGTCCACGACGACCTGCGATTTCGACCCTTGGCTGTACGTTGCGGTGGAGAGATCGACCGTTCCAGTGCTGACTGCAACCGTCACGCTTGTTTGTTGCTGATCGTTGGCCGAGTTCTCTTGGATGACGATTAGTGAATCCTGCTTTATGGTGTAACTCGTTCCGTCGTTGAAAACGACCTTGGCCATTCCCTCAGACCCAGTCTGAACGACGTCACCCTTTTCAAGCGGGATCTGATAGCCGGCGGTAACCCACGCGTTGCCATTTCCTTTCTTCACGCGAACCGTGCCATCCAGCGCGGTGAAGTGTGCCTGCTGCGCGGTCACCGTTCCCGTGCCCGTCGCGGGAGCCATGCCGGCGACTTTCTCAAGCACTTTGCTAGCGACGTCGCCCGCCTTCTTCATACTGTTGTCGGTGAATTGCGGGAAGGCAGCTCGCATTGCAATAAAGAATGCGGCGGCAACTATAAGAACCAGCAACGCCACACTGCGATATGTGACCGTCGTCCACGCAATGTGGATTCCCGGTTTGCGATCGTCGGAAGACACAGGTCCCTGAAAACCTCAATGAATATGCGGCTATAGAAAAAAGTAGCACAAGAAAAAGGGAGGAAAAACGAAGGAATCGGGTTCGAGGGTTACCGAAGTGACCAGACCAATCGTTTTGGCCTCGGGCTGGCGTAGTTCGGCGGCGCCTAGCACCGTCGGATACGCCCCGAAGATTTAACAAACTCGTTACACAGGCCCACCCAGCATTCCTGTATCGTGATCGCGCATTGCAGCCTTGTTGCTGCCAATGCAAAGGAGAACGCGGCTTGGGCCAATTTCGTCATCGCATCTTGTGCCTTTCGGTAGCACTTGCATTTTTGTCTTCAACACAGTTCGTCTCCGGGCAGAGCTTTCGGGTGCTGCATACGTTCGAAGGGCAGACAGCGAGCGACGGAGCAGTGCCGCTCGGACTAACCTTGGATCCGAGCGGGAATGTTCTCGGAACGGATTCCGCTGGAGGCCTGTTTGGCCAAGGCACAATCTACGCGCTGGGTCATAACGGCCAGTATGTCACGCTGCACCATTTCGCCGGAGGCTCGACGGACGGCTCCTTCCCCAACGGCGGAATCGTAATCGATAAAGGCAACCTCATTGGCACTACGGTCGCGGGCGGTTCCGGTCGCTGCGGCGGCGGATGCGGTACGGTGTTCCGCTTGAATCGCGCCGGCGAATTTTCTCTTCTTTACACGTTCCTCAACGGCGCGGATGGCGGCATCCCTTCCGGCAGCCTGGCCATCGACGCCAAGGGCAACATTTTCGGTGAAACCGAGGTTGGCGGCAACGTCTCAGGCAAGTGTTTCAGCGTGGGAGGATGCGGAACGATCTTCCGGATCGATGCAAGAACGGGCCAGTTGTCAATCATTCACACATTCAGCTGGACTGATGGCACTTTGCCCTTTGCAGGCCTCGTCTTCGATTCGGTGGGCAATCTGTATGGCATCACTGAGAAGGGCGGAGCCGATCTCTGCAAGACCGGAATTGCGCCCGCTCCCGGCTGCGGTACGTTATTCAAACTCGATGTCACTGGGAAATTTACGGTGCTACACATATTCAAGAAAACGGATGGCGCGTTTCCCATATTCTTGACCATTGACCAGAACGACAACTTATATGGAACCACGCTGAATGGCGGCGCTTCCGGTTTGGGTGAAGTATTCACGTTTGATAATCAGGGAAACTTCAGTGTGATTCACAGCTTCGGTGGAAGCGACGGCGAGTTCCCCGGTGGCGTGGTCACCAGCAATGGCACCGTCTTCGGTTCAGCCGGAGCCGGAGGAGACCTCTTGCTATGTGGAGGCAGTGGTTGCGGCGTAGTC
>DATFQQ010000059.1:0-6862 GCA_035264195.1 Candidatus Sulfotelmatobacter sp.
CACGTCTATAGTCAATGTATGAAGTCCGAGGATCAGAGCACAAGGCGTCCGCGCGGACTCACGGCTTTTGGTGTCTTTTTATTTTGGGGTGCAGCGATGGCGACTCTGGCAGGCGCAACCCTCGTATGGCGAGGAACGATGCTTGATCACATCTGGTCGCTCAATCCTCGCGCTTACAGCCAACTTGGACCGCTCGGATACAAAGCCGGAATCCTAATGCTCGTCGCTGCAGTCGCTCTCGCCGTTGCCGGTGTCGGGTGGTTCAACCGGCGTCACTGGGCATGGTCTTTGGCGGTTGCGATCATTGGCACGCAGATCGCAGGTGACTTCATTAACCTTTACCTTGGACGTGTGATTGAAGGCGCGATTGGCGTCGCAGCGGCTGGGGCCCTGCTCTTTTATCTCTTACGCCCGCCGATTCGAGCTGCCTTCAGAATCTGATTATGACGCCGCGCGGCCTTCGTTTCGCAACGAAACAATCCGGGGGCGATTTCTCACGTGGGTCGCCGGGATGGTCCAAAGCGTATTGTGACTCGTCGCACGCGATGACATTAGTGCGGCGGACCTGTGGGGCCTGAGCTCTCGCGCGAAATTCCATAAGCAGTAAAGAAGGAACGGTATTCCCACAGCCAGAATGAGGACGAGCAAATAGGCCGTCATAGTCCAGTTCTCCGTCGGTCCTTTGTCTATGGTCGGCTAAAGGGCCTAAAGAAGTACTGGAGAAGGCGTGAAGATTTTATAAAGATTCGACGTTGCCTTTGAGGCGGTATCCGACCCACGGTTCGGTGGTGATGTATTGCGGCTGCTCGGGAGTGGGCTCCATCTTTTTTCGTAAGTTCTTCACGAAGACACGCAGATAATCAACCTGATCTCCGTAATCGGGCCCCCAGACTGCTTGCAGTAGTTCCTTGTGCGACAGTGCTTGGTTGGCATGTTGAACCAGATAGCGCAAGAGGTCGAGTTCCTTTGGCGTCAGATGAATGCTCACATTTTCACGCAGCACCGTGCGTTCGTCAAAGTCGATCAATATCTCGCCAACCCGAACTTTCTTCGGAGATGACTGCGCACTGGGAACTCTCCTGAGCGCGGCGCGTATCCGTGCCATGAGCTCGGGCGTACTGAATGGCTTGGTCACAAAGTCATCGGCTCCGGCATCGAGCGCAGCCACCTTATCCTCTTCGGAATTACGAACTGTGAGCATGATGATGGCGATATCAGTGTCCTTGCGGATGGCCCGGCATGTCGCGAGTCCGCCCATGCCGGGCATGTTCATATCCAGCACTGCCAAGTCCGGACGTGACTCCCTTATGGTTTCAAGCGCTTCTTCGCCGTTCTTGGCTTCGTCCACCTCGTAACCTTCCGCCACCAAGGTGGCGCGCATAAACCGCCGAATTTTCGGCTGATCGTCAATAACGATAATGCGTCCCGCGCTCAATCAACCTCCTGGCGAAGAACGGGCAACGTAATCCGGAAAGTTGTTTGTCCCGGATGACTCGAAACGGTCAATTCGCCATTGTGGGCTCGGACAATGCGGTCGGCAATGCTAAGACCTAGACCGGAACCGGGTATCTGCCCCTTGACTGAGGGACTCCGGTAGAACCTTTCAAAAATCCGGTTCTGCTCCTCGTCTGGTATGCCCTTGCCGCAGTCCGTTACGTCCATGGTCAGAACTCCATCCTTCATGTACGCGCCTAATTGAACCGGAGTATCTGCCGGAGTGTACTTCAGAGCGTTGTCCAGCAGTTGCCGGATCGCGAGCTTCAATAGGCGTTTATCGAATGGGATCGGGGGCAATACTCCATTGAGGTAGATCTGGACCGGACGTTCGTCGATCTCGGTTTGCATGGAAGCAAGCACCTCCCGAAGCGTCTCCTCCAGATTGGCTAATTCCGGGTGAATTTCGATGCGGGCCGTGTCGAGTCGTGCCATTTCAATCGAGTCATCAATGAGTTCCTGCAAGTGTTTTGCTTCCTCGTCGGCAATGGCAAGCTGTTCCGTCCTATTTATCGTCGGTATTTCTGGGCTTGCCAACAATGATGTAGTGGCCGCTCTGATCAAAGTGAGCGGCGTTTTGAATTCGTGGGCCATCGCATCAATTAAAGTTGTTCTTAGTTGCTCACTCTGCCGCGCGGCCTCAATTTGCTGAGCGAGATCTTGCGCTCGCGCCCGCTCCAGGCCAATTGCAACTAGATTGGCGATACCCTGTAGGACGCCCGCTGGCATCGTGGCGCCGCGCAACGCCATACTTGCGACCGGCTCCGAGCCGCGACTGACGGCGACCACCACGAATGGGGGGACGTCCTGTGGAGGAGTTCCACCAGGAATGGCTGCATTCCGAAGATTGCTCTCGATGCCATCGGGGCTCGGTATTCCTACGCAGGAATAGTCGCCGCTGTGTCGTTCGTAAAGTACTGCTGCCCGAAGATCAAAGACCTGAACAAGCCTTTCGAGCAGTTGCTTGGAAAAAGGCGCGCCTGTTTCAATCTCAAGCATGGCACGACTAAAAGCGTAGAGGCGCTCGAGGTCTCTTTGCCGTTCGACTGCCTCTGATGCCCTCGCCCTGGCCTTCGCAGAGAGTCGGCTCGCAATTAGGGACGTTGCCAGAAAACTGGACAAAGCGACCCAATTTTGCGGGTCAGCGATCGTGAACGTTCCAATCGGAGGAAGAAAGAAAAAGTTGAAAACCAGCGTGGCGAGGACCGAAGCAAGAGCAGCCTCAAGGAAACCCCACGTGCTCGCTAGGACGAGGATTACGAGCAGATAGGCAAAGCCTACTGTGGTTGCGTTCACGGGGACCACTTTGTAGCCCAAGAACGTGACTAACAGTACGCCACACAGTGCGATTAATATTCGAACGGGACGCAGGTGCAGCACCCAACTGTCCTCCCGTCGATATTCTAGGGCATCGTTTCCGAAGATCGCGGGCGAACCGGTCGTAACTTTAAATGTCCACTAATTCGGAGGCAGGATTTGCAGCCACCTTTTCGATCAAAGCAGGAGGTCACTATCAACGCGCCGTTGGAAGCGGTGTGGTCATTCAGCATGGATCTGACGAAAATCCCGGAGTTCCATCCTCGCGTGGTCAAGGTTGATCTTCTTTCTGGCAAAGCCCTCCGTGAACCAGGTGCGTCATACAAATGTCATCTTTCCGGCGGCAAGCACACGTGCATCGAAAAGGACATCGAAATCATCCCGCTTCGGAAGATCGTCACTGTCTTGCCAGAGGACACATTCGGTATCAGTAAAATTCTTAGCGATTATACGGTGGAGACGACGTTCCAAAAGGTTGGCCATCAGTCCACCAAGGTGGAGATTAGCCACTATTACTCGACGACAACCCTAAAGGCCAAGCTCCTGAACGTAATCGCAAGATGGAAGATTGCACGTGAGAGCCAGGCAACATTGAATGCTGCGAAAGCCACGATAGAGGCTGCCTGCGGTGCGGAATAGGTTTTATCAGACGAGACTGTCACTAGACTCAACCGACTGTACTGCCGCTTCTTTGGCCAGCCAACCAGGTGTGATGTCGACGCTCTTCGAGCGAACAGTGCTGTCACAGCGTGATCTATTGAACACATTCCACTGGGCCGAATCTTTCGGAATTCTTGTTCATCGCCAGAGCATCAAATCAGGGCAGGAGGGAAGGACGAATGAGGGTTGCGGTCGAGGCACTCGCATCTTCGCAAGAGCCACAGCTGCGACTGTACCCTGAGCAAAGACTCGCTATGCTGCTGGAGCCGGGCTCCATCGAGATGGGCTGGCGGAGATCGGTACTGACCAGATTCGCTTACGGTGCTGGAGAAATTATCCTGTCCCGCCGTCATGGCGAAACCTGGGCTCGCAGCGATGGCTTGCGCTATCTGTCAATTGGCATTTCGGACGCTGCGCTAAGAGCTGCCAGCAATGGAATGTCTGGCGACATAGAACTGCGCAGCACGCCCAAGTTAGAAGATGCCCGGGTAACGGCGCTAGTCGCGGCGGTAAATGCGGAAAGGCTTGCGGGCTTTCCGAGTGGGCGGCTATTTCTTACTTCTGTGGAACAGGCGCTGGCCGTGGCGCTCGTCAACAACCATGCAGTGCGGCACTCCTCTGTCCAGGCATACCGCGGCGGAATGAGTCCTGCGCGCCTTCGAAGGGTCACAGAGTTAGTGCAAGCAAGAATCGAGAACGAGATAAGTCTCGCTGAAATGGCAGAGACAGCGGGCCTTAGCGCCCCTTATTTCTCGCAAATGTTTCGCATGTCCACGGGCGAGACACCGCATCAGTTTGTCCTGCGACATCGGGTAGAGCGTGGCAAAGAACTGTTGCGCACCTCCGAGGCGCGGGTCCTGGATGTTGCCGTCGCCTGCGGTTTCAAAAGCCAGCAACACTTTGCACGGATATTCCGACGGATGTGCGGAGCCAGCCCTACCGAATACCGGCTGGAATGGCTTTCTAGAAGCGACATGAGCTGAAGACAAGCGTTTAATATGTCGTATCAGACCTTTCTTTCCTTACAGTCCATACATCCTTGTATTTGACCCGAAGGGGCCGGGGACACAGTCTCGCCAGCAAGAATTCCTCATGAACGGACCCAGAGTAGGACGTTCAGACACAAGGCGATTCTCCTTCTTTGATTTCCTGATGGTGCTGTAAAGCAAAATCACTCAAAGGAGCAGTATGGCACCTAACCGTCGGCAACAGCCTTCCGTACGACATTTACCCACACATCACCTCTTCAACATCTTTAGCAAGCTGCACCTGATTCTCGTCGCAGGATTCCTGCTGCTTCCGCAGCTATTGGCAGCACAATGGAACGCGACGGTTGGGGCCGAGTCTAGCGACTTCGGAAGACAAGGCCTGGCCTTCCTGCCAAACGAGATCTGGATTCACGCGGGTGACTCCATCACCTGGACCGTGGAGGCCACAGAGCCACACACTGTCACCTTCCTGACCGATGGTCAGATACGTCCGCCTTTTAATGTGGGCTGTCCCGGATTCTCTAAGGGGTCGGCAGTCTTCGACGGCTCCAGCTGCATCACCAGCACGATTCTGTTCAAAGATGCGAAGCTCACCGTCACCTTTCCAGTAGCAGGCAATTTCAAACTGGTTTGCCTAATCCACAGTGACATGACGAGCATTGTGCATGTTCTCGAAGCGTCCCAGCCCCTGCCCCACGACCAAGAGTTTTACGACCGTATGGCGCAGACAGAGGCCAGAGCGTTGCTCGCCGATCGGGATACCGCGAAACCGAAGCACCTGCATTCGAAAAACGGCGTAGCAGTCGGTGGCGGCGAGGTAGTAGCCACAGGCGCCGGCACGGACACGCTCTCGGTGATGCGATTCAGCGATCCCGTGATCACCGTTCACGCGGGCGACACGCTGGAATGGACGAACGAAGATTCGACGACGACACACACCGTCACCTTCGGGACCGAACCGCAGGATCTTGTTCCTCCGTCTCCCAACGTAACCGTCGACCACGACGGTGCGCGTCACGCCGTTCTCAATGCCCCGTCCGATAGTGCGCACTCGGGCTTTCTCCAGGCAGCTCCCCAGGACCGCGTCGGGCTCGCGCAAGCGCCGCCGGGAGTAACTCGCTTCCGAGTCACATTCAGTAAGCCCGGGATTTATCCGTACATCTGCGCTCTGCACGATGGTCTGGGCATGAGAGGAAAGGTAGTCGTTCTTCCTTAGCTGACCGTAGGTTCGAGGCCGGGCCGTGTTACGTGACGCGGCCCTTGCCTCCATTAGTCGCAGGCAAGAGTCCTTGAAGACCGGTCATCTCGTGCTCATTCTGCATCAGTCAGCAGAATGGGATCGACATCATAGATCGCGATGGCGAACGATTCCAAAAGATTCAGTCCAAAGCAATAGATATAGACACAACTCAATATCGATCATGTGGTTCACTGAATGAGTTTGTCAGATCCGAAGGATCGGACAAAGAACCGATCCGGGAACTCTCCAAGGAGAACATCTTCATGAAGACTCACAATGCACTAATAGGAGAAAAGCCCATCTCAGCCACGAACTCGAATTTCGATCTCGGCGTGCTCTTCGACGGGCACGTCGCAAGAGAGTTTGCCGATTTTGATGTCGACGCCACAATGGAAACTATGGTGGCCGAGCCTTATGTGCACTGCGTCGCTACGCTCGCGGGGGGCTTCGGCGGCCAGGAAGTCCGTCGCTTTTACAGCGAGCACTTCATAAATCAAATCCCCAAAGATGCGAAGGTGATGCCTATCTCCCGCACCGTCGGCAAAGACCAGGTGGTGGACGAACTCATTGTGAGCTTCACTCACAATACACAATGGGATTACCTGCTGCCCGGGATCCCACCAACTGGGAAGAAAGTCGAACTTCCCCACGTCGTAGTAATGAAATTCGAGAATGGGAAAGTCGCACATGAGCACGTCTGGTGGGACCAGGCCTCGCTGCTCGTGCAAGTCGGCTTGCTGGACCCAGCAAGCCTGCCGGTCGTCGGGATCGAACAGGCCAAGAAGTTGCTGGGAATCGCAAAAAGGCGCGGAGATGAGTCGACCGCAGCGACAATCGGTTAGAGAGCAGTCTTAGGACGGGACAATCGCGGAGAACCATCAGATGAGCAGCATCGCGTCTTCAGAATCAGCTAAAGCGATCGTCCGCCGAAACACCGAAGAAGTCCAAGGGAGGGGAAACTTCGAGGTCTTCGAAGAACTCTTCGCCGACGATTTCATCGACCACACTCCCCAGCCGGGCACAACCTCCGACAAAGCCGGCGTGCGAAAACTCTACACCTACCTTCGTATTGCATTCCCTGATTTTCATGCGGAGATCCATTGGCAACTTGCGGCTGGCGATCGAGTGACTACCTACAAGACGTACTACGGCACCCACCAAG
>DATFQQ010000060.1:0-12756 GCA_035264195.1 Candidatus Sulfotelmatobacter sp.
GAGTGCGATCGCGCATTCGGAGTGGGTGATGCTTTTGGCGACTGCCAACACGGCACCCCAGCAATTCGGCGCGATCCTTTGTGTAAATCCAGCGAATTTCGTCGTCGTGCGGCCTCCCGCGCGACTCTGCTAAACTGACGCAGACGCGAGCAGGTCGCGTCATGTCCGCGCAAGGGCCGCGCCCACCTGCACCCAAAGCAGGGTTCACTCTCCGATGGACCTCTTTCGCCTGTCTTGCGGACCAGGCACACGAAGGAGGCAATCTTGAATCTCGAACAACAGAAGAAACAGGCCCGCGAACTGTTGCTGGCTCTTCGAGCCGGAAATAATGCCGCGCTTGCGCGGCTGCGTGGCCAGCATCTTCGGTGGGCCAGTGTGGAAGATGCCGGCGTGCGGCGAGACGTGGCCCTGCACGATGCGCAGTTTGTCATCGCGCGGGAGCAAGGGTTCACCAGTTGGACAAAGCTGAAAACGTACTCCGCGCCTGCTCGGGACGTGCGCCATACGCGGATCTTCGTCGCTGACGTGCAGTGGATCACGGACCGGGTCCACGGCCTTCTGCGGACGCGGCACTCGGCAGGTCCAGCAGCGCTGGAACAAATTCGCACATGGCATCCGCGATTTGATGGCTGCTCGGACGCGGAGATCCTTGAGGCGCCGTTTACCGAGGCAGACGCGAAAATCGTTTATGCGAAGGAGCACGGATTCGATAGCTGGGACGAACTGGTGCAGCGGGTAAATCTGCTGGCAGCATCCTCGAACCCTGAGGCGACCGAACCCTTTCTCGCTGCCTTTCGCGCCTTAGAAGCAAAAGACGTCACGGAGTTGAGTTCGTTGCTACGGCGGCATTCACGGCTGGCGCAGGAACGTGGAACCAACGGGAATACGCTGTTGAACCTGGCAACGAGTCTCGCCGTAAAGGCGGACCTCAATCTGGCAACAGCGTTCGTGGATACTCTGCTCACCGCGGGCGCAGATGTAAACGATGCCAACGATCGTGGGTGGACGCCATTGCACCAGGCGGCTTATTCCAACCAGTCTGCGATCGCCACCGAATTGATCAAACGCGGAGCGGAGCTTGAGTCAGACGCGCATGGTTCGGGTGGAACTCCCTTGATCATCGCATTGTTCTGGGGTCATCGCGAAGTGGCGGATGAACTGAGCCGCTATACGGTCGCTCCCGGGAATTTGCGGGCAGCCGCCGGGTTAGGAAAAGACGATCTCTTAGAGCGCTGTTTCGACGGGGAAAAGACGCTCAGTCCAGACGCCTTTGCGGCGCGAGGATTTTACCGTCCGCATAGCGGGTTTCCCGATTGGCGCCCGTCGAGCGATCCGCAAGAGGTTTTGGATGAGGCGCTGGTATGGGCCTGTAAAGCCGGCCGCACGGAAGTGCTGTCGCGTCTCGAACGAGCTGGAGCGTGCCTGGATGCCGACCCCTATCGGGGGACGCCACTGACTTGGGCCGCGTTTTGCAACCGTATTGAGACGGCCGAGTGGCTCATCGATCACGGAGCAATGATCGACCGGAAGGGCACGTTCGGCGGGCCCACGCATGGCCAGGGTGTAACCGCACTGCACATGGCATCGCAGCGCGGTCACCTCTCGATGGTGCAAACGCTCATAGAAAGAGGAGCGGATCCAAAGATCAAGGACGATCTGTATCACGGGGATGCTGCGGGGGCCGCGAACTATTTTGGGCAGATCGCCGTCCGGGATTATTTGCGCTCCCTCTGAAGTTGAGCATCCGAGCACCTGCGAAAGTGGAGTGACCCGAAGATCTTCTTCCCGGTTGACATCCTCACCGTAAGCCTTGTAGCGTGTTCGGCAATCAGCGTGGCGGGACTCGGCAGACACAGAATGGATGCTCAGTTCTCGCAACGTTGAATCTTGATCGTTGCTTTCCCGGGTGGTCAACAACCTAAACAAGGCCCTTGGGCGGACAATCCTTGTGCGAACGGGCACGCCCCAAGGCTGGATTGGCATGTCTGTACGTGAAGGATAGCTGATGGCTCGTTGTAAGTTAATTG
Organism: Candidatus Sulfotelmatobacter sp.; assembly: GCA_035264195.1. GTDB lineage: Bacteria > Acidobacteriota > Terriglobia > Terriglobales > Acidobacteriaceae > Sulfotelmatobacter. The sequence goes on from DATFQQ010000060.1 coordinate 2,028, forward strand.
CCTCCAGCCTGCTGGTCCTGGTATTGCTATCCCTTTCCGCTGCAGCCCAAAGCGAACCAATTTCCGAACAATATGTCTACTTTGGCGGAAAGCGTGTCGATCTCGCGCCCGGAACTATCTCACCGAGGTTGAAACTGTACTCTAGTGTTGATGACGATCGGGAACCGTTCGCAGATCCCGACGAGCACTTGTGCACCTACTCAGCGAACGAATGCAATTTTACGGCCGAGGACTCCGGAATACATGGAGCTGAAGGCGAGGCAAATGCTGAAACAACACAAAGCCAAACGCCGGGCACGAACAACCCCAAAGAAGTCGAACTGCAGGACGTGATCTTCAACGAAACGGGAGGGCTTCGAGCGGACCCGAAAGCAAAGCCTGGTAGTCCGGGCAGTACCGAAAATCTTCACGATGCCCGGGTTGCGATTGCCGAGATTGCCGAGAGGGTCTTGGGATCGAGCCACCCCGAACGAGAACAAGCGCCGCATAGCCTGACCCACGAAACTGTAAGGGATCTGAATGCCGGCAACAAAGACGTCGCTAGAGCGCTCGATGACTCACTGCGGGCAGCAAGGTCCCGCTCGAATACGACGAACGATGCGATGCACTTTCGTACAGGCAGGCATAAGTTTAAGTCTCTATACGGCCGCAAGGGAACGATGTACTTCGGCCCTTTCCACGACGTGACGGGGGGGAGGCGTTACCTCACTGTCGCACCATAGTCAGGAGAACTCGCAGATGAAAACTCCGATTTTTGTTTCGGTTTCGCTCGTGTTGATCGCCTCATTGCCTTCCAGTGGCCAAGGCACTACTAAGATCAGGTTGACTCCATCGGAGACCAAAGCACTTGCGCAAGCGGTTCAGGATGAGATCTATGATCGCGAGTACCAAGGGTATTTTTTTCCGGAAGGCGGACCCGTCGGAGATGTGATCTCCGAGTCCAGAACCCGGGTGCCGTTGTATGTCGACCCTGTCGTTGAGGACGGAGAGGGAGAGGCGATTTACAAGCTGATGCCCTACGGTGAAGTGTTGCGCCTGTTTCACGTGCACCGCGGCGGAAAGATCGTGCTGGACGGAGATCCGGAATTAGGGTTTCCTGCATCCCAGCCAAACCGAAAAACGGTTTACATGGAGGACCGCGAGGTTAATCGCATGAAGCGCGATTGGCTGAAGTCTTCTTTCGAAATCGATTTGTCACCCACTCCTGAGGCGATCCAGGATGTCGTTCGTCGTCAAAAACAGAGGACCGGCGGCTTTTCGGCTTGGGAATTTGCTCACCCAAAAGAAAGTAAGAAGCCACAATAGTTGGCGCGTAGTCGTTGATCTGACGAACGTCGCACTATGGTGAGCTTAGAGCTCGAAATCTCAATAACGGCGGCGTTTTGCCGCCACGCCAGGGAGGCGGCCGTTCTACCGCTGCGTCAACGAATCGAGACGCAAGCACACGCTCGCTCATGAGTCGATCGGCTTGAATCTGCTGATTACCGCCAGTAGCCATTGCGAAACACCCATCCATGTCCTCGACGATTCCAGGCAGGTTCCACCCAAACCGCACCGCGCCGTGGCGGACGAACCCATCGTCCCGGAACCCAGTGGTATCGGCCGCCGCGCCAGCGCTGAAATCCTGGAGTCCACACAAAACCTGGATGGGGCGGCCTTCCGATCACGGTGGCACCCGGCGGCGGTGGCGGCGGAGGCACCCGCACGACTGTCTGCGCCAGCGTCATCTGCGATGTCATTGCCGCTAGAAACAGGGCGATACATCTAAGAAGTGACTTCATGGGTACGCTCCTACGAAAGACTACGGCAGCCGCTCTGAGGAAAAGAGCTACCAAAACTCGCAGGTGAAGTTCTAAAGGTTTTCGTGAAGAAGAGGAGTTATAGCGGGAGCATTTTGTAACAGGCTGGCTCGCCCGCGTGTGGAGTCGTCTCCTCGGCTAAGAAACTGCACTAAATAAGGTCGGCTATTTCGTTACCTTCGTGCTGTTGAGCGGGGTGTATGTTCCCACTACCTTAAGGTAGCTTGGGAGGCCTGTATGGCGCTCGTAATCCTGCTCATCCTATTGGTTGCCGGCCTGGTACACCTCGTGATGGGACATTTTGCCGATGCTGGGGTGCTACTCGGATTCGTCGGAGTCGTTGGAGCAGTGCTTCATCTCATGCGTCGGGAGCGTCAGAAGGGTCTCGACTTCCTGCTGTGGCTGCAAACGAATCAACAATCGATCGAAAAGGGCTGGTCCTATTACCAAGACCGCAAAGTCACTCCGAACACCGTGCTGGCACAATACCAGGCTTGCGTTTCGCTGTTTATTTTGACGCTGCGTTTCCGCTCGCCTCGCCGAATTGTAGGTAGCCCTGAAAACCAGAGCACAGGTATCGTGTACACATTGATTTCCGCCGTTGCTGGCTGGTGGGGGATACCGTGGGGTTTCGTCTACACTCCTCAGGCCATTTATCGCAATCTGAAAGGGGGCTACCGCCAGACAGTAAGGGAGCTTTTGCCTAACCTTGCGGCCGAAATCGCCCACGCTGACCAGAAACTGGGATCGCACTCCAATAACGTGCATCAGCCGACATTCGCCGCGGCTAGAAAGTAAAGGTCGTCATGGCAGGATTCTTCGCTCTATTGATGTTCGGCGGGATCTGCTACGGCATATGGACATTGCTACATCTCCGCTCTAAGCCGATCGAGCATTTCGTTTGTTTGGTATATCGCAGCACTTATCCTCCGCATCCTGAGGATTGGGCCATCACTCACCATATCCGCGTGTTTCGCGGGTTACTGTGGATCGTCTTTGGACTTAGTGCATTTGTGGGGCTTATCGGATTCATAGGTGTGATCGCTGCGCTAGGTTTGGTCTTCACCCACTAGTAATTACCGATTGCGAGGGGGCGGTAAAGACAAAATTGCTTGTCCCAGTGGCAAATGGCAAATAACCCTCACACCCATCGACCTAGCACTCGATTACGCTGGTACCGTGGGTCAGGCTGGGTCAGGGAGCTAGAATTCGCTCATGGAACCGTCTCCATCGCTACTGCACTTGCGGCTCGTCGCGGCAAGTTATGCGGTGGTTGTCGGTGTGTCTGCTCTACTCGTCTATGAGCGTTACCTCCAATATGTCCGTAACCCGCAGGATGTGGTGGCATCGAGCGGCATGTACGCGGGTGGCGATCTCCTGCTCGAAATTTTCATCTGCTTCCTTTTCCTTGTGCCTACGGGCGCCCTGGTGTTGGTGATCAGGAAGTCTGAAGCGTGGTACACAGGCTATGCAAAAGTGCTGCTCGGCTTGAGTTTGACGGCACCAATCTCGGTCGGCTTACTCATCATCCCGGTGCTCAATCAGTGGTACTGGGGCGATGCCTGTATCTTTCGACTGTTCGCAATCCCAATTGTGGTCGTCGTTCTGATTTTCAGCCGATGGTTGACTCGCTTTGTGCGCGCTCGCCGACTGATTTCCTACGCCCTTCTCATTGAAGGGCTAACCTTCGTCGCCGTTATTGCCTCGTTGTTTCTCTTCTCAAATAGCCGCCACGGCTGAGACCTCTCCGGTTCGGAAGTAGTTTAGGAGAAACATCCACTATTCGAGTCACTGTAACGCTTTCGCCCTAACAATCACTATTAAAACGAAGTAGAACTGCCCCCACTGTTCTATCAAGATTTAAATTCAAGCAGAAAAAAAGGCGCGCTATGAACACAACGAGGTTGTTTGCATTTGCAACAGTTTTGTCCTTTGCCTTTGGGTCCGCCGGGACCGCGACCGCTCAGGAGGACGCTCGAAGGGCAGTGACTTCAGAGCAACCGACGGAGCAACCGACACCGTCACCAGTTCCGTCCAATGTTTTTACGCCGAAGGGCAGGATCATCACTCCGCCGATTAGCGATCCGCATCGGCAAGGAGTTCACACGAACTTTAAGATATTCGTTCCGGACGGCCAGCCAATGTCGTCACAAATTACGAACTTCACGTTCGCGGAAACACCAGCATCGATGGCCTGCGTATACAAAGTAGGTCCGAACTACGCTGGCTGCAACCCGTCGACCGGTGGTACGAATCATGCCAACGGCGGTTGGGGCGCTATTGCAGTAGTCGAGGCCTATGACGATCCGAACATTGCGGCCGACCTGGCATTTTTCGATACACATTTTGGGTTACCCAAGGCAAAACTCCAGGTGGTGTATGCCAACTCGAGCTTCGGCACTCTGGGTGGTGGCTTCTCGCTGCCGCTGAATGCCAGTTGCAGTGGCGTGCCCATAAACGGAAATTTCCTGGGCTGGGACTTGGAAGAATCTCTCGATGCGGAGTGGGCGCACGCGATGGCGCCTCAGGCAAAGATTATTGTGGTGGAAGCTTGCAGCCAGAATCTGGAAGACCTGCTCTATGCCGAGGAAGTGGCTGGTTTAGAAGTCGGTAATGCCGGCGGTGGCGTTGTCTCGAATAGCTGGGGATACACGGAGGCCTGCGCAGCGAATCCGGCCTGCAACGGCGGATGGACGGGTAGCCAGGTAAATAATGACAACTACTTCTATCGCGACCATTGGGCACAGACCACCTACCTGGCGTCGGCTGGCGACAGTGGTGCGGAAGTTCTCTTTCCCAGTGCTTCCCCGTGGGTAGTCTCGGTAGGCGGTACGACGGTCAATCGCGACAGTAGCGGGAACTTCTTGAGTGAGAGCTGCTGGGCTGACTCAGGCGGCGGGACGAGTTCGGTGGAAGCGTGGCAAAGCCCGCCCAATATCTTGAACGGCATGGGACCCTGGTCTGCCTATCAGTACGAGACATTCGGGCAAAACAACCGGTCAACTCCTGACATTTCATTCAACGCTGATCCAGCCAGCGGTGTCTGGGTCTACGATACGGATGGAACCTGCTTCGGCTTTTGCACCGTTGGGGGAACCAGCGTAGGGTCGCCGGCAATCGCCGGCATCATTAATACGTCCAACAACAGATTAGGGCAGGCGTCTTTGGCCAATCCGTGGTACGACACACTGGAAAACAACCTTCTCTATGCTCAACTCAACGACCACGCCGCGTATGGGGCGAATTTCTACGATGTCACAACCGGATCGAACGGCCACGCCGCCGGCGCGGGCTACGACCAGTGCACGGGCATCGGAAGTCCTCGCGGACACCTAGGGAAATAACCTTTTAGTTAAAAGATTGCAGTTCTTTCGAAGGCCCCGCCTGGCGGGGCCTTTTTTCGTTGTTTGCAAATGTGGCCGGGAAAGCTTGGAATTTCAGTACTCAATGGGTAATGACCTTGTCGCCCTGTATCACTCGTTCGACAATGGACGCAGAATACGTCGGGCTAACGCTGTCAGTTTGCGCCGAGCCTGTATCGGGTCCGGTTAGAAACATCAGCACGCGATCGCCGACCACGAGGGGTTGCTTGTCAGCCTGCTTTCCATCGGGCAACAACACGCGGGCATGAGAGACGTCAACCCTGAAGACCGGTCCGGCAGTGACGAACTGAGCGTGGCCTCCCTTTTCCCCTGGGTATCCGTTCGGCACTTTCACTGTCACGAGAGTGCCTTGAATCCCGGTGATATGCCCTTGTATCACGAGCGACTGGGAGGAGGCAGGTTGTCGGCCCGCGAGGTTTTGGGAACTCGCTCGGGCCTGGTAACCCATCACGCAGTAGAGGCCGGCCAGTAGCATAGTTCCCCCCAGAAGCAGGCGAATCTTCCGGCCGCGCCTGGCGATGGTTGCGTTGAATCCCACCATACCTCTTCAACTCTTCGGACGGGCTGACAAAATTGTACTCGGTGGTTGCAATAACGCAAAAACGCCGAATTCCGCCTGAATCGAGCCACAACCGTGACTCAATAGGATAGGATGGTAACGGTCGGTTTAACGCAAAGGCTGTGGTGAATGGTAATGAATCCTGATTACCTCATCTCCCTTGGGGACGTTTGAGTGTAACCGCTTAACACTATGCTGTCGGCCTGTGGACGCGGAACACCAGCAACATTACCCGGGAGGACTAATTGATGCAAAAGCAAAAGGGTTTCTCACTCATTGAGCTGCTGATCGTGGTGGCCATCATTCTGATCATTGCCGCTATCGCCATTCCGAACCTGATCCGTGCCCGTATGTCGGCCAACGAATCGTCGGCTGTCGGCTCGTTGCGCACCATCAACACTGCCGAGATTTCATACAATGCCACGTATCCTTCCCAAGGTTTCACGAGTTCCCTGACGAATCTGGGTGGGGCAGCTCCCTGCACACCGTCGACCGCTACTGGCTGCTTCATTGATGCGGTTCTGTCGGCCGGCAATCCCGCTGTCAAGAGCGGCTATTCATTCCAGACTGGACCAGGGACCTGTACGGCAAGTACGCCCCAGAACTGCTATGCGGTGAGTGCGAATCCGGTGACTGCGAACCAGACCGGCGTTCGCTCCTTCTGCTCTTTCGAGGACGCTGTGCTCCGCTACGTTACGGGCGGCGGAATCGCCGTGGGCACCTGCCCGGCCGCAACCGCTCCGCTGCAATAACTGAGGTCTCGCAGTGAGCGTCTAGTAAACGTCGAGGTCGCGTGCCGCGACCACGGCACCGTTGTATCCAGCTGCTCTTAATGCATCGAGCATGTGGCCATCGACAACTGGCCTTCCCATCTGGTGATAGAGGACCAATAGCTTAGGCCGCGCTTTGCCAGCGATCACGGCAAGTTCCTGCGGACTGGTATGGAACGCGGAGAAATACGCTGAGGGCGTTTCGCCTTCGGACGATCCCGACATCGTATCGTCATACATCTCGTGCAGCAGAACGTCACAGCCGTTGCACGCTTTTGCGACCGAATCCGTGGGGGCAGTGTCTCCTGAGATCACGATACTGCGGTCGGGCGCGTCGAAGCGGTAGCCAAAGGCCTGATCCCAGCTGCCATGTTTCACCAGAAATGCAGTGACGGTAACGTTTGCATCCTTGTACACCGCACCGGGGTGGATTTCATGAACTTGAACGATGGGACGAGCAGAACCTTTCTCGAGACCATGAACCCGGATATCAATATCCTTCTTCCACGCTTCGAGTATGTGATCCGTCATTTCCTTCAAGCCCACCGGACCATAGACGTTTAGAGGACCATCGCGGCCCAGCACCCATGGTGACAAGATTAGATCGGGATAGCCGATGGTGTGATCGGAGTGGAGGTGCGTGATAAAGGCGATATTGAGCTTCGAAGCCTCGAGAGCTGGAATGCCGTCGCGCTTGGCGGCTGCGGCCCGTCGCACTACGCCCGACCCGCAGTCGACCAGGTAGGCTGTTCCATTACTCACGATGGCAACGGCAGGACCAAAGCGGTCGGGATCTGCAGCAGGCATCCCGGAACCGAGGACAATTACTTCGGTGGCAGGGCGGGACTTTGTCTGCGCCGCCATTGAAGCTGAAACCAGAAGTACGGCAACGAATATGCGGCAACTTTTCTCCACGGGCGCAACTATATCATCGCCTCATATCTGGCAAACGCAAGAGCGATAGCCATTTCGCGAATGTCAATTGCGCGTGTGGAGATGGGAGGGCCGCTCCATGCACATCGAGGGGGAAGTGGCCCGTCGAGTTGTTCATCTGACGCAGTGATTATCCCATTTCGGCTAAGGCAATGCGGCTGTCTCTGTGGTGACGAGATTTGCGCATTGCGTCCTAGGTGCGCCGGAGATGTTTGCAGTGCCTGTTATCCATGAATTCGCGTCGCAGAAGAGATCGACACTATTCGCACCAACCGTCGAAAGCGTACTGGCGGTAGCCACATCAATGCTCGACAAATTAGTCGCGACCAGGCCACCATGCGCGCTCCCGTGAACCGTCCCGCTTAGCGTCGCATGTGAATTGTTCATTGCCACAACTCCTTGGCCATGACTTCCTGTGATCAAGAGGTTTCCACCGCTGGCATTCATGGTTGAACCATTGGACACGAGCACAGCTCCGGTTGTGCCACCCCACGTCTGCCCGGCCTTGTCGATCACTAGCCGGGAGCCAATGTTGAGCGTACTACCTTCATCCACCTGTACGCCGTTATTGTTTGTCCCTGCCGGGTTGAGGATGGTTATATCCGTTGAATTTGCTTGTTTGTAGTAACTGCTGTAAAACCACATGTCGACAATGGAGCCGCTAAATGCGCCGATGCCCACAAACGCGTCCGTGATCGTGACATCGTACATTGTGATATGGGAGGCTCCTATCTGAATACCCTCGGTATAGTTCCCGGCAGCGACGAGTTGGCAGCGTTCGAAATGGACATCGGACGAGTCATAGATCGCAAGGATGGCATAGCCGGAAACCTGGGCTTTGACGTAGGCGATTGACACCTGGCTGTTTTCAAAGACAGTGATTGCAGGCCCGCCGCCGGTAATGTTCAGTTCGCGAAGCAGGATATCGCTGCTGCCATGGCCAATGCCGATCGCCGACGCTGTTGTCCCCTGCACGCTAAAGTTGATCACCAACACGCTGCGAGAAGATAGGATCGTGAGGGGGCTATTGCCGCTCGTTGATGGCTGCACCAACGTCGCACCGGGCAAGCCCTTCAGCGTCAGGTTTTCAAAACCGACAACCGAAACGGATTCGGTACAGGTTCCATTTACCAACGCGGTTGTAGGTGTGTGCTTGTCTAGTTTGGCAAGGGCTTGGTTCACCGACTGGCCCTGGTTGCAGTCAACGTTGACCACATTCGAGGGTGTCGATGCATTTGCTGTTGCGACCGCACATCCTAGAGCCAACAGAAAGAGAATTTCCCGCTGAACTTTCGTCATAAGACTCTCCTCTCTGCGCAAAGGCTTCGCAGCTGTGGGTACAGAGAATTTGAGCGTGAAAGGCAGCGCCGGCCGGCAGTGATGTAGGCTATCCGGAGGAAGAGTGTTCCTGCTAGCTGACTGAGAAAAGAATGCGGAGCCGCCTCAAGCCGGTACGGATCGTATTCGCGGGATACTCCTTTGTCAATGTGAAGATAATTGCAGGCTGCAGTTAGTTCGACTTATGTGGGTAAGCTTAGATGACATATCAGACAACATCGGCACAACGAACGCTTCTGACTCCCGAAGCGATCGCTTTAAGCCGTCTCTTAGCGATCTATCGTTCTGAGGCTTCGACTTCCAATGCATCGGAGCAGCCTTCGGGTCTGTTCTCCCACTAACTCTCGTAGGACCACCCAGAATTTATTTCGAATGCTGCTCTTTTTCCATCTCCTTCAGCTTCTGCTCCATCAACAGCATCTTTTCTTTCGGGGTCAGTTTCGGAAATAGAAGAGCGATTTGTATCCGCATGCCCCAAGGCGAGGCTCCCGAGGGGTGCACCGCGTTGCCATAGAATTGCGCGGTCATACTCATCGGCTGGAATCCGATCTTCATCAACCTTCCGAGGCCGCCGCCGAACGGCACGGTCCAGACGTTTCCACTGCTCGCCTGCCAATTGGCGGTGATGATGGGCGCGATGTCGATATACCAACCCTTCTTCATGTTGTAGTTGATGAAGTATTGCAGCAGGAATTGATTGACGTCCGGGCGCGATCCGTCACCGGCAACGGACCACACGTTGTTGGTGAGGAATCCGAGCGTCCAATGATGGGGCTGAGTTAAAGCCACGAAGCCGGGCCCGAGGGAGAGTTTTCCTTGTCCGAGAATGGTATTGGTCGCCGTCGGAATCACAAGCGCTGGTCCGATGCCCCAGATGATCTTGCCGGGCTTTGTTGGCGAAATAAAAAGCTCGGGATTCATGTCGCCGAAACCGTACTCGCCGCCAGTCGGCTGAGACGGATACGGCTGCCACACGAGGGGCTGAATAATACGGTTGATCAGCATCCATTTTTTCGTGATGTGCACTGGGATGACGGGTTCAATCTCTAGCACGTCCTGCGTGCGGCTGAAGGGGCCAATGTCGAATGCAGTGTTGTTTTGAAAAGGAACACTAATGAGATTGGCAACCGGGTTCTGTATCGCTTTTCGGAGTTCATCCGCTGAGTGGGGGCCTTCGCTTTTATCATCGGCAGGAGATGATGTCGTTGTTCCGGCGCCGCTGGTCGTCTGCTGCGACAGCATCGATGGAGATGCCACTAGGAGCAACAGCGAGACAAGAGAGAGCAGGCGTCTGCCATATCCCGGGCTCAACCGTGTTACCGACGGGTGGCGGAGTTCGTGACGTGGCAGTGTTTCCGAGTTCGAATTAGAGGCTGTCAGATGTCTCATAACAATTTGCGAGAAGAAACAGGCGACCACAGGGGCTAAAGCCCTCCGCTTGGGAAGGACGATCTGACGCGGCGCTTGAAGCGCCGCTCTTCCACGTGTGACGGCGGCGGCGATGCCCAAACACTCGACTCAGAACTCACTTTCACGGTGGTGTGTCGGCGCGGTGGTCAACACTCGATTCAAAATTCAATCGAGTAACTCTTCGGTGTGATCCGAAATCGTGTAATGCTCTCCAAGGACGCGAACGCTGCCCCGGAAAAGCCGTAGCTTTCCCAAACCTATTTAGTGCGTGGGGGCGGCTAGCCTTGGATCGTGGAGGGTCCAGGTGAAGCCGAATACAAACGTTCGACCCTGCGTGGAAGCCTTGACCAGATATTCCGGCAGGTATTTGAAAAACGCCGAGAACCCTTTAGCAGGAGCAATGAAGTTCGTCTGCAGGCCAATGGCGTGCATTGAATAGAAAGGAAAGTTGGCTGTCGAACCTTGGTTGGCTGTGACCTGCCACTGGTCATAGCCGATTACTCCGACTTGAGCGAGTCTGCTGAGATCCTTTTTGAG
>DATFQQ010000061.1:0-15549 GCA_035264195.1 Candidatus Sulfotelmatobacter sp.
TTCAGATTGTGGGTATGCCAAGAGACAGTAGCGGGCGAGACGTTGTGCAGGTATTGGCGTTCACGAATGAACTGCTGGAATTTGAGTAGTAGCAAGCGATCCTCCGAGACAAGGGGTCAACTGCCCCGTGAATTTGAGGAAATTGCTCGCAACTTGTTGATTGGTCGGGACGGGCAGATTTGAACTGCCGACCCCTCGCACCCCAAGCGAGTGCTCTACCAGGCTGAGCCACGTCCCGACTTGGAAGGATTCCGCCGATTTAACGCGCTTATCGCTTCGCGTCAACCTTCAGCGGAGGGGTTCTTGGTAATTTTACACTAGGGCGCGAATATGCGTGCCTATTCCAAGTCCCGCCAATTCGGCCCCACGCCCATCTCCACCTGCAGGGGAACTGTCAGTTCGTGTACCTTCTCCATGTGCTCGCGGACTAGAGGCTTCATCACGTCGATTTCGTTCTCTGGCACTTCAAAGACCAGTTCGTCGTGCACTTGCAGCGTCATGCGCGACTTGAGACCGCGCTCGCGCAGCTCGGCATCGATGCGGATCATCGCGATCTTGATGAGATCCGCCGCTGTCCCTTGCAGAGGAGTGTTCACCGCCGTTCGTTCCGCGAACCCGCGCTGGTTTGAGTTCTTGCTGTTGATGTCGGGGATGGGCCGGATGCGTCCGAAGAGGGTTTTGACCTTCAAGTCGCGGCGCGCTTCTTCCAGTGTCCGATCGATGAATTTTCGAACCCCTGCGTACGTCTCAAAGTAGTTTGTGATGAATTGCTTGGCTTCGCTCGTTTCGATCCCCAGGTTCTGCGACAATCCAAAGGGCGACAGCCCGTATACGATGCCAAAGTTCACGACTTTCGCCTGCCGGCGGTGATCGGCAGTGACCATCAAAGGCGGAACTCCGAAGACCTGTGAGGCAGTCAGCGTGTGGATGTCATCGCCTCGCCGGTATGCGTCGACGAGCAGGCGATCTCCCGAGAAGTGGGCGAGCAACCGCAATTCGATTTGCGAATAATCGGCGGTCAGCAGCACATGTCCCGGATCGGCGATGAATGCCGCACGGATGCCGCGCCCGAGTTCGGTGCGAATGGGAATGTTCTGCAGGTTGGGATTTGCCGATGAGAGTCGACCTGTCGCTGTCCCCGTTTGCCCGAACGTCGTGTGCAGGCGCCCCGTTGACGGTTTGATCAGTGCAGGCAATGCGTCGACGTAGGTCGACTTCAGTTTCGTGAGCTGCCGGTAGTCAAGCACCATACGCGCAATCGGATGATTCTCTGCCAGTTCTTCCAGTACATCGACCGCAGTGGAGATCATCCGTCCCTTGCCGTATTTCACCGGCTTGGGCAGGTTCATGCGGTTGAAGAGGACGTCTCCCAGCTGTCGCGGCGATCCGACGTTGAACTCCATTCCCGCGGCTTCGTAGATCTCCGCCGCCTTGGCGGCGATCTCACGCTCGAGTTCCGACGACATCTGCGAGAGCGCGTCCGTGTCGATCTTGACTCCGGCGGCCTCCATGCGAGTGAGCACGGAAACGAGCGGCAGATCGATCTCTTCGTACAACTTCGCCAGTCCGGCCTGCTCCACCTCGCTACGCAGCGCGCTTGTCAGCCTGCCGGCGATATCAGCCGATTCTGGCAATTGCCCGCCAAGCTTCAGGTTGAAGCGCCTCAGAGCAACGTCCGCCAGGGCGTGCGACGAATACGTGGGATCGAGCAGATAGGAGTACAGCATCGAGTCATGCTGCACTCCCTCGAGGATGATGCCCAGCGGACTGAACGCGTGTAGTGCGGCCTTGTAGTCGTGAATGGTCTTCGACACACGGCTATCTGCTAGGACGGAACGCAGTTTGGCGGCGGCTTCACCGGAATCGAGCCTCACGCTGACCGCCGAACCCGGCACGGCTGAAATGGCAACGCGTCCAACGACGGGCTCCGGCGCCGCGTTTGCCATCAGAGCCCCTCCCATGAACGAGAGTTGGGCGTCTTGCAGCTCTTCCTCTTTTTCTTCTTCCTCTTCCTGGGCCGCAACTATTTCAGTATGCTCGACTGCTAAAGCCAGCGCGCCTTCACTGCCGACAGCCCGAACCACGCTTTCGACGTCCGTGGCCGACTTCGCTTCCGTGTAGTGTGCCTCGCTGACTTCAACAACTGGCAGCAGCTCTTTGAGCAGCGAAGTAAACTCCAGTTCTGTGAAGAGTGCGCGCAGCGCGTCGACATCCGGCTCGCCCACTCGCATCGACTCGATATCGAGTTCCACCGGAACATTCGTATCGATCGTCGCCATACTCTTGCTGAACAGGATGGTCTCGCGATTGTTCAGCAAGGATTCCCGATACGTCTTCCGCTCAACTTCCGCCGCGTGGTCAAGCGCCTGTTCGACGGTGCCGAAGCGCTTGATGATCTCCACCGATCCCTTGTCGCCGATGCCGGGCGCGCCCGGAATGTTGTCGATGGAGTCGCCGCGCAAGGCCATGACATCGATCACTCGCTCCGGCGGAACGCCCAGAATCTCCTCTACCTTTGCGGCGTCTGAGATCAGGTTGTCCTTTGGAGGATTCAAAATATGGACCTTGTCGTTTACCAACTGCATCATGTCCTTATCACTGGACACGATGTAAACAGGATGTGACACCTCGGCCGCCTTGCGCGCCAGCGTGCCGATCACATCGTCCGCTTCAAACCGCGTCACCCCGATCATCGGGATGCGATACGCCTCGAGCGCCCGCCGGATGTAGGGCACCTGCTGTACCAGGTCTTCCGGCATTTCTTTGCGATTCGCTTTGTAGCCCTTGTATTCGATCTCGGTGAAAGTCTGCGTTTTGATATCGAATTTCCGCACCGTCGTCAGAGTCTCGGCCTGCTCATCGCGAAATGTGCGGCCGGCAACGTCGAACACAGCGGCCAGGTATTGTGGCGAGAAATCGTCCCGCAGTTTGCGCAGCATGTTCACGAAGACATAGATCGCCGCCGTCGGAAGCCCGGTTTTCGTCGACATGGGCCTTTGCCGCGCCATGGCGTGATAGGCCCGAAAAATGAATGACATCGTATCGATCAGGAAAATGCGGCCGTGAGAGTCGACTCCGGAAGATGCACGCCCTTTTGAAGCGCTTGCTGCAGGCGGGTTGGCAGCGCGCGCACTTTCGACCGAAACGGCGGTGGGCGCCTCAGGGTCTACTGCTTTCTTACGCGGGGGCACACCCCAGTCTAGCAGTTGATGAGTCGTAATCTTTTCGATCGCGGAAGCTCGTTGATCCCAAAGATCTTCGGACCATTCAATAGGTACACTGTCACAGGCTGTTGTGCTGGGTCTTCATTCCGCTTGTTCTGGCTTTGCTTGGATCGCTCGTGTATCCCATCAACTGTTACTAAAGTCCCATCCCTTCCTGTCCTTTGCATTCCTGCCTCTATCCCGCACCATAGAGAGGATTAGAAATCTCTCAATCTCCCCCAGATCGAGAAAATGACCGTGAAAAAACTGGCTCTGGCCTTCACCCTGTTAGCTGCGGCGACGATCGCGTCCGCGCAAACGCAACCGACCTCGCCGTCGAATTACACCACCACGCAAACGGTGACCACGACAACCGTGCAGACGACTTCCAACAGCACGCCGACTCCAGCGCCTGTACCGGCCGTCTCGCGCACCATCAAGGCAACGCACTATCGCCTGCAGGGTGGATCGGCAAAGATCGACTTCCACGGCGGCGACCAGATGCAGCACGCCTCCGGCGAAGCCAAAGTCGAGGGCAAGAAGACCAATTTTGAAATCGAAGCTAAGTTCCAGGGTTTTGAAGACGCGACCAAGTTTGGCCTCGAATATCTGACGTACGTCCTCTGGGCAATCTCTCCTCAGGGACGCCCCGTCAACCTCGGGGAACTCACGCTCGATCACCACGGCAACGCGCAGGTCAAGGCCTACACCGACCTGCAGACCTTCGGCATGATCGTCACCGCCGAGCCCTATTTCGCCGTGTCTCAACCCGGTAACTTGGTCGTCGCCGAGAGTAATTCGCTCAGCGGAGCCTCGACTGACGTCGACGCCAAGTATGAACTCGCGCCGCGCGGCACCTACTCCGCGACGAACTCACACATTAACGACGCCATCTTCGGCATCGATGCAAAAACTCCGCTCGAACTGTTTGAAGCGCGCAACGCGGTCCGCATCGCGCACATCGCCGACGCCGACAAGTACGCCTCGTCGATCCTCTCGAAAGCCGGCCAGCAATTGCTGAACGCTGAATCGCTCTATCGCCAGAAACAGAAGAAGGAAGCTGTCTCTGTTGCGGCGAAGGAAGCCACCGAAACTGCTGAAGAAGCGCGTCTGATGGCGGTAAAGAAGAAGGCGGAAGAAGAAGCGCAAGCCGCAGCCGCAGCCCGCGAAGCCAAAGCTCGCGCAGAGGCCGCTGCTGAAGCGCAGCGTCGTGCCGACGCCGAAGCCGCGCGCCAGTCCGCTGAAAAAGCTCGCGCAGAAGCCGAGCAGGCCAAAGCCGAAGCAGAGCGCATGAAACAGGAAGCTCTCGCCGCCGCGCAAGAAGCCGCTCGCCAGAAAGAAGAAGCGGAAAAAGCGAAACAGGCCGCGATCGATCAGCAGCAAGCTCTGGCCGCCGACGCCGCCCAAGCTCGCCTCGATGCGCAGAAAGCTGATAGCCTCCGCCAGCAAGCTGAGCGCGAGAAGCAGGATCTCCGCGCCCGCCTCTTGCAGCAGCTCAACTCCATTCTCGCCACGCGCGACTCCGCACGCGGACTGGTCGCCAACATGTCTGACGTCCTCTTCCGCAGCGGCAGCTTCGAACTTGCTCCCGGAGCCCGCGAGCGCCTCGCCAAGGTTTCCGGCATCGTTCTCGCCTATCCAAGCCTGCACGTTTCAATCGAAGGACACACCGACAGCGTCGGCGGCGACGAATACAACCAAACGCTCTCCGAGCGCCGCGCCCAGGCCGTCCGCGATTACTTCGTCCAGCAGGGAATTGCCTCGAACAACGTGGAAGCTCACGGCTTCGGCAAAAACGAACCAATCGCCTCGAACGACACGCCAGAAGGCCGAGCCCAAAACCGCCGCGTAGAACTAGTCCTCTCCGGCGACGCCATAGGCAACACGTTAGACGAACCAACCCAAGGCCCGGCGACAAGCGCCGCAGCCAGCCAGCACCAATAAGGGCTCGTGTAGGGACGGACGCATTCGTCCGTCCCGCGAGCGCAGCGAGCGTGATGGCGGCATATCGCCTATCGAATGTTTCAGTTCGCCACCGCCGCATTGGATTCCTTAAAATTCTTACAGCCGTTGTCATTCCGACGCGCGAGCGCAGCGAGACAGGAGGAATCTGCTGTCCGCCTGCTCCCTCCACGAATCCCGCAGCATCCAATCCCGCGGAGGGAATCTATGCCCGAAGACACGAACCAATCCCTGCGCGAACATCTCCTCGAACTCCTGAAAGGTGGCCACGCCCACGCCACATTTGAAGATGCCGTCGAAGACCTCGAGCCCAAACTCTACGGCGCCAAACCCGCCAACTTCCCGCACTCTCCCTGGATGCTTCTCGAACACCTGCGCATCGCGCAATGGGACATCCTAGAATTCAGCCGCAACAAAAAACACGAATCCCCAAAATGGCCGGAAGGCTACTGGCCCAAATCCGCCGAGCCTTCAAGCCCCGATGCGTGGAAGAAAAGCGTGGCTCAATTCGAGTCCGATCTGAAAGAGATGCAAGACCTGGTCAAGAACCCAAAGACAGATCTCTTCGCCAAAATCCCCTGGGGAGACGGCCAAACAATCCTGCGCGAAGCCCTGCTCGTAGCCGACCACAACGCCTATCACATAGCGCAGTTAGTAGACGCGAGACGTCTCCTAGGCGCGTGGGAATAAGAAGAGACTATAGAGACGATGGGTGCCCCATTCTTGTCCTGAGCGAGGTCGAAGGGTCTCGCGCGGTTTGTGCGCGAGAAGTGGACATTTTGATTTCCCAACAGTTAAGTAGGCACCAGCCGCGAAGCGGCGAAAGAGTGCAGCCCACGCCGCAAGGCGTGGGTGTGCGCAACGAAAAGAGCGATAAGCCCTGGCAGGGGCGAAAGAAACCCGTCCGAAGTTGACAACCACCGCCAGTCACCCTGACACTCTTGCCCAACCTAATCAGGAGAGATCTCCCACATGAAGACCCTCGCAGGACTTTGTGTTGCCTTGATACTGAGCATTGTCGCATTCGCGCAAAACACGGCGCAAAATCCGCCGACACCTCCAAAGACCACCTACATCCTCGCCGGACGCCTCTTCGACGCCACTAGCGACAAGGTCCGCGAAAACGTCCTAGTCACGATCGAAGGTGACCGCATCAAGAGCGTCGCATCAGGTGCCACCGCACCGTCGGATGCAACGGTTATCGATCTCTCCCACGCAACGGTCCTCCCGGGCCTCATCGACTGCCACACGCACCTAAGCGCCCGCGCCGACCGCTACAATCCCATTTACCGTTTCAGAGACACACCCTTCGATCACGCTTTCTACGCAGTCGTCAATGCGCGCAAGACGCTAGAAGCCGGATTCACCACGGTCCGCGACGTCGGCTCGCCGCCATTCCTCGCAGTCGATCTCCGCAACACGATCAACGAAGGCTTCATTCCTGGCCCGCGTATCGTCGCCAGCGGCCCCGGCATCTCGATCACCGGAGGTCACGGAGATCTCAACAACTATTCTCCGCAAACGCGAGTCAGCATGTTCCCCGACGAACGCAACTTCCAGATCGCCGATGACGCCAACCAGCTTCGCCACGTAGTCCGCGCACAAGTAAAGTACGGAGTCGACGTCATCAAAATTCTTGCCACCGGCGGCGTCCTCTCGAAGGGAGACAATCCCGGCGCGCCACAGTTCACCTTCGAAGAACTCAAAGCTGCCGCCGACACCGCCCACATGGCCGGACGCAAAATCGCCGCCCACGCTCACGGCACCGAAGGCATCAAGAACTCGATCCTAGCCGGCATCGATTCCATCGAACACGCCAGCCTCATCGACGACGAAGGCATCCGCCTAGCCAAAGAACACGGCACCTACCTGGTCATGGACATCTACAACGACGACTACATCCTGAACGAAGCCCCAAAGGTTGGTCTCGAGCAGGAAAACATCGACAAAGAGAGAATGGTCGGGCGCCTGCAACGCGAAAACTTTGAGAAAGCCGTCAAAGCGGGCGTAAAGATGGCCTTCGGCACCGACGCCGGAGTCTATCCCCACGGCGACAACGCCAGACAGTTCTACTACATGGTCAAATTCGGCATGACCCCAGCCCAGGCAATCCGCGCCGCAACGTCAAATGCCGCCGACCTGATCGGCCGCGCCCAAGAAGTAGGCACCATCGAACCAGGAAAGTACGCCGACATCATCGCAGTGACAGCCGATCCGCTGTCAGATGTCCGAGCCCTAGAACACGTAGACTTCGTCATGAAGGGCGGCACAGTCTACAAGGACTTAAACAAGAGGCAGTAAAAGTTTGTGTAGGGGCGGACGCAGCTTGCCCTGAGCGAAGTCGAAGGGTCCGCCCCGGCGCGCCAGCGCCGTTTCAACGGTCGTTCACTATTGTTCTCAGTCCCAAACTTGATGTCATCCTGAGGCGCGCCGTAAGCGCGCCGAGGGACCCTATAACCCCAAAACCCACAACCGCAGTCAACGGGAATATCTGCGCACCCTAAGCTGATCGCCTTCGCGCGTCCGCCTCTCCCTGTCGCGCCCGCTTTCGAAACACCACCCGCACTCCCTCTCTCCACCGCTGGTCAATCCCCACGAACGCCCACTCAATCTCCGGCGACACATACCGCAAAATCACGTCAGTCGCGGGATGCACCCGCAACGCCGATGCAACCAGAAACAGCAGCGGCGCCTCCGCCGACAACTCCCGCCCCCCAAAATATCCAAACCTCAAGAACTCCCCCCGCCCATGATGCCACTGCACCCGCGCCCAATAATCCAGCCCTTGCAGCGGCAGATGAATATCCTCATCCGCCTTCAACTCGACCACGGCCAGCCGCCCCTCACGTGTCAGCGTCAGCACATCGATCATCGCCCGGTCCGCCGCCGAAAACGCCGGCACCTGCGAATACACCGACTCCGCCTCCAACCGCTCATCAATCACGCTCACATCCGCGCGCACCAGCGACTCCAACCACCGCTCCGGATGCATCCGAAACAACGGACTTCCACGCGCCCCATAAGGGTGCCGTGCCTCCCGCAGCGCCGTCAGCAGCTGCAGAAAGAAAGCCCAATTGCGATCGTCAAGAACGCGCTCCTCCGCCCCAACTCCGAACACGATCTCCTGCTTGCTCCGGAATGTAACCGCGTCGGCCCCCATACGCGCCCGCGCAAACTCCAACCCGCGCCAGCGAAACGCAATCTCCGCCGGAGACAGCACCGCCACCTCGCAATTCGCTAGGACCGTCTGAATCCGCGCAATCGACTCCGTAAATCTCTCGAGCGCCGCTGTCTCATTCGTCGCATGCACCAGCCGCGTCGCGATGTTCCCACGATCCGTACAGTCGATCTCCACAACCGCATCGTGCCGCTCATCAAACTCAAACAGGCGCCACTTCGCCGCTGCACGATTCAGATTAGCCACCCGCTCCCGCACCAGCGCAGAAGTGCCTGCCGGCACAAACAGAATCAACCCTTCCACTAAGCAGGTGGGATGCGTCCGACTTCGGGAAATTTGGAAATTTCCCCGGCAAACATCCAGCCACAAAATCCCAAACGTCAACGCGGCATCGATCGAACTCTGTGTCTCGGTAGCATTCACCCCGAGCACAGCAAACGCACTTTGCCCCGCACGCAGCAGCCCGCGCGTATAAACGGGACCAAAAGACTTCTCCAAATCAACCCCCGTGGTCAACCGTGCAATCGCGAATCCCGGAAAATGCCTCTCAATCGCGCGCCGCAATTTCGCTTCGTACGCCGCGCGCGCTGCCCTCTTCGCCGAAGGAGACCTTCGATCCCGCTCGCGGCAAATCTCCAGCTTCGTCGGACGCGTCTGCCCCAACCGCACCACCGCCAGCCGCAACGACCCGCTCTTCACCTCCGCATCAAGCACGCGCCGCACCGTATTCCGCTCCGCTGACCACAGATGCAGCAGGCACTTGTTGTACTCCCCCGAAATCGAGTACTTCGTCTGCGCCAGATCAAACGTCACCGCCCCGTCTTCAAGCACAACAGCGCCGGAAGCCTCGCTCAAAAACTCCTGCACAGTCTGCGTCAACGATTCTGGTGTCAAACCGAAATTGTCCGCGTTGCTATGAAGCAAAGTCTGTGACGAATGAACATATTGATTGTGTGGAAATCGCCCTTCTCAGCGCTCTCTGCGGCATTTCTTTGCGATCTCAGCGGTAAAACAACCACCGCCAGGGCCACCGAGCGGACTCGGCCACTCCACGACCCTAACCTGCCGCTATGGGATAATGAAGCGGGAGCACCAGCCGCGAGTCCGCACTTCACTCGCCGGCATCCAATACACGTGGATAAACATAATCGTTTCTTCTTCGATCACTACGGCCTCACCGAGCAAGATCTCGAACGTTACCTAGCCGCAGCTCTTTCCGCGGGAGGCGATTACGCTGACCTCTATTTCGAGTACCTCTCCTCCACGGCGCTCTCCATGGACGAATCCATGATCAAGTCGGCGAGCCAAGGCATCTCCGCCGGATGCGGCGTCCGCGTAGTCAGCGGTGAGCGCACGGGATACGCCTATACAGATGATCTTTCGTCGGATCGAATTCTCCATGCCGCTCGCACCGCCGCGTTAATCGCCAGCGCCCCCGCGAAATCCACGGTCGCAGGATTCCAGAAGTCGCAAGCCCGCAGCCTCTACCCTGTGACTCTGCCCAGCGTCGATGCCGAAATCAGCGCCAAAGTCGAACTCCTGATGCGCGCCGACAAGACCGCGCGCGCCTACGATCCGCGCATCAAAGAAGTCCGCGCCAGCTACTCCGACGAACTCCGAAACATCCTGGTAGTCGCTTCCGACGGCACCTTCGCCGAAGACTCGCAGCCGCTAGCGCGCATGAACGTAAGCTGCATCGCCAAGACGGAAGGCAACTCTGCTCGTGGCGGCTCCGGTGGCGGAGGCCGCGTCGCCCTCGACTTCTTCTTCGGCGACAAGAATCCCGAATTCTTCGCCCGTGAATCGGCACGCCAAGCGCTCCTGCAGCTCGACGCCCGCGAAGCCCCTGCCGGAGAAATGGAAGTCGTCCTCGGCCCCGGATGGCCCGGCGTTCTCTTACACGAAGCCGTAGGCCACGGCCTAGAAGCCGACTTCAATCGCAAGAAGACCTCTGCCTTCGCAGGCCTGATCGGCAAGCGTGTAGCCAGCGAACAATGCACGGTCGTCGACAACGGCACCATGCCCTGGCGCCGCGGATCGCTCAACGTTGACGACGAAGGCGAGCCCACGCAAGAAACGGTCCTGATCGAAAAAGGAATTCTGAAGGGATATCTCAGCGACAAGCTTTCCTCGCGCCTGATGGGTATCGCCGACACCGGCAACGGACGCCGCGAGAGCTACGAACACATCCCCATGCCGCGCATGACAAATACGTACATGCTGGCAGGTAATGACAATCCGGAAGACATCATCCGCTCGGTGAAGCACGGCATCTACGCCGTAAACTTCGGCGGAGGCCAAGTCGACATCACCAACGGCAAATTCGTCTTCTCCGCCAGCGAAGCCTACATGATTGAAGACGGCCAAATCACCGCCCCGATCAAAGGCGCCACGCTGATCGGCAACGGCCCAGACGTCCTCACGCGGGTAAGCATGGTAGGGAACGATCTGAAGTTAGATGAAGGCGTAGGCACCTGTGGCAAAGACGGCCAAGCAGTCCCGGTAGGCGTAGGCATCCCGACGCTAAAGGTCGATCGCCTGACAGTAGGTGGCACAGCCAGAAAAGACCCCGGCGGCTTCATGCAGTAATTTTGCTTCAAGATTTGTCATCCTGAGCGGAGCCGTGACGGAGCGAAGCGGAAGTCACGGCGGAGTCGAAGGATCCCTACGAGCTTTGCAGAAATCAACGGCGCGGCAAGAAGTTTCTGCTGAAGATACGCGACCCTCCGCCCCAGAAGCAACGCGGAAGAGCGGCCTTTAAGGGCCGCGTAGAGCGAGATACTAGACGGGCTTTAGCCCCCGAGGAAACCGGACACGGAAATGCAGACGGTCTTGATCGACACATTCACTGTCCCCGAAGAATCCAAAGCTGCCTTCCTCGCGGAAACCCGCAAGATTCAAGCGTTCCTGGAAACCCTGCCCGGTTTCGTCGAGAGCTTCGTTTACGAAAAAACCGCAGGCGAAAACCGCATCAACGTCGTAACCACCGCAGTCTGGGAAAACGACGCGGCTATGGAAAGCGCCAAGAAAGCAACGACAGCGCAGTTCCAAAAAACAGGCATCAATCCGCAACAGATCATGAAAGAACTAAAAGTCGAAGCGGGAAGGGCAGTGTACCGGAGAACTCCATACTAGTGCCGTGACAACAAACGGCGTTGTCATCCTGAGCGGAGTGCGAGCTTCGCGCAAAGCGCGAAGCTCAAACGAAGTCGAAGGATCCCTTGCAGCTCTGCAGCCCCAGCGGCTCTCTAAGGAGTTCGTATTCCTGGAATGAAAGCGTGATGAGGATGCGGAATCGGCAAGCACCAAGAAATGATTCTCAACGTCCCCTGTGCCCCCTGTGGTGAAAGATTCTATGACCCCAACAGAACTCGAAACCAGAAACCAGAAACTAGAAACTGACCTCAGAGAAGTCGCCCAAGACATCGTCGCTCGCGCCATGGCCGGAGGCGCCACAGCCGCAGAATGCGTAGTCCGCGAAGGCGACGAATTCTCCACGCTAGTCCGGCTAGGCCAAGTCGAAACCCTCAAAGAATCTGGCTCGAAGTCCATCGGAGTCCGCGTCTTCTTCGGACAGCGCGCCGCGAGCACCTACTCCTCCGACTTCTCCCGCGAAGGCCTAGACCGCATGGTGAAGTCGGCGTTAGAACTCGCCAAGATCACCTCCGAAGACCCGTTCGGCGGGATCCCCGCAGCCGACCAACTCGGCCAACTCAAAGGCGATCTCGATCTCTACCACGAAGACGTCTACTCGCTCCCCGGCGCCGACCGCATTGACTACGCTCGCCGCGCCGAAAAGGCTGCCCTCGACTTTGATCCGCGCATCAAGAACTCCGAAGGCGGATCGTTCGACGCCGCCACCGGACACAAGGTCCTAGCCAACTCCCACGGCTTCGTCGGCGAGTACAGCCGTTCCTATTGTTCGACCGCCGCAGTCCCCATCGCTCAATCCGACGATGGAGCCATGCAGCGCGACTTCTGGTTTTCCGTCGCACGAACGCTCACAAAACTCGATGCGCCCGAGAAGGTCGGCAAAATTGCCGCCGAACGCACGATCCGCCGTCTAGGCGCGAAAAAAGCCAAGACCGCCAAAGTCCCCATCGTCTTCGATCCGATGGTCTCAACCTCCATCCTCGAGCACATCTTCGAAGGCATCAACGGAGACTCCGTCTACCGCGGCGCCAGCTTCCTGGCAGGAAAGCTCGGGCAGAAGATCGCAGGTGACAATGTTACGGTCATCGACGACGGCACAATCCCCGGTGGGTTTGGCACTAGCCCGTTCGATGGCGAGGGCATCCCCACCCGCCGAACCGTAGTCATTGAAAACGGCGTGCTCAAGTCGTACCTGCTGAATACGTACACGGCCAAAAAACTAGGCCTGCAGACGACAGGCAATGCCGCAAGAGGACTAGCAGGCACTCCGGGCATCGGCCCGGGCAACTATTTTCTCCAGCCAGGCCCAAAGAGCCCGAGAGATCTGATTGCTGGAATTAAAGAAGGCCTCTACGTAACGGAGTTTCTCGGCCAGGGGGTGAACCTGGTAACGGGCGACTACTCGCGAGGCGCCTCAGGTCTCTGGATCTCCAACGGAGAACTCACGTATCCAGTAGAAGAGATCACGGTGGCAGGAAACCTGAAGGATCTTTTCTTCAATATCTCAGAGATCGCCAACGACCTCGAATTCCGCGGCTCCGTAGCCGCCCCCACAATCCGCATCGAAGGCCTGATGGTAGGCGGCGAATAGCCCGTGTAGGGACGGACGCATTCGTCCGTCCCGCGAGCGAAGCGAGCGTGTCGCAGGCAGGCCTGCGAGGCAACCTGCCGTCGGTCGAGCGCGAGATCGCCTTAGGAATTGCCGCATACCATTCCGCCTTGTCATCCTGATGGCGCCGTCTTTTGGCGCCGGAGGACCTATGCAACTCTGCCTGCAATGCTCATACGGCCGGCGACGACACAGATCCACAAGCCGCAAAAAGCGCACCCGCGGTGGATCACATCCAAACCCAAAATAGTCCAGAAATGCCCGCGCTCTCAAAATCTCCGTAGAAGAGCGGCGCTTCCAGCCCCGCGTCAAGCGATCCTTGGGGATGAGGCCTTCAGCCCCAGTGTCGTTTTCCGACGAGCGAAAGGGTGATCTCACACCGCGAAAAAGGCCCCGTCCCCCACTGAACACTCCACCAACCCAAGCATATAATCTGCGGTTCGTAGGAGCCTCCCAATGAACCGCCGCTCATTCCTGAAATCCGCCAACGCCGCCGGACTCGCGCTCGCGCTTCCCTCAACCACCTTCGCTGAGGAGAAGAAGTCAGCTCCTGAGAATACCCCGGCCGCCGCGCCGAATCCGAAAGCCATCCTCCTCAAAGACTACCGCCCGCGCTCCATCCACAAAGTGCCCATCACGCAAATCGACAAGGCGAAATTCCCGATCCTCGACATGCACTCGCACCCGGAAGCCAAGACCGACGCCCAGATCAATACCTGGATCAAGAACATGGATGAAGTCGGCGTCGAAAAATCCATCGTGCTAACGATGACCACGGGCAAACCATTCGACGAGATCTACGCAAAGTACTCAAAATATCCGGATCGCTTCGAAGTCTGGTGCGGCCTCGATTTCACCGGACACAACACGTCCAGCTTCCCCGATTCTGCCGTCAAAGAGCTCTCACGCTGTCACGACGTCGGTGCAAAGGGCATCGGAGAAATTCACGACAAGGGCCAGGGCCTGCGCTCCGGCAAGTCGACCGCACCCGGCCTGCATCCCGACGACGCGCGCGTCGACCCCATCTGGGAAAAGGCCGCTGAACTCCGCATGCCCATCAGCCTCCACGTTGCCGATCCCATCTGGATGTACCAACCCATGGACAAGCACAACGATGGCCTGATGAACGCCTACGCATGGCGACTCGACAATCAGCCGAACATCGTAAAGCTTCCGGGGATGATCGACATCCTCGAGCGCACCGCCGCTCGCCATCGCAACACAACGTTCGTCGCTTGCCACTTCGCCAATCTCGACTACGATCTCGCGCATCTAGGCGAAGTCTTCGATCGTAATCCGAATCTCTATGCCGACATCTCCGCCCGTTACGCGGAAACCGCGCCCATCCCCCGCTTCGCCGCGCAGTTCTACGCAAAGTATTCCGACCGCCTGGTCTACGGCACCGACATGGGCTACGACACAAGCATGTACCGTATCACTTTCCGCATCCTGGAATCGCAAGACGAGCACTTCTACGAAATCGACCAGTTCGGCTACCACTGGCCCTTGAACGGATTAGGCCTAAGCGACGAAATCCTGCAGCGTATCTACCACGATAACGCCGCAAAACTCCTGAAATCCCGCGAGGCGTAGGTAGAGGTTGTGTGGTTGCGGGCGCACTCGCCCTCGGCACTGTCATGTTGAGCGGAGCCGGAGTGCAGCGAAGCGGAACTCTGGCGGAGTCGAAACATCCCTACCCCGGGCTGGTGCGCGCAGCGATCCCTCCCCTCGGCCGCTGTGCCGGCCCTCCGGCTACAATAGCCGTCGAATGGAAGCATCCCGGATCGCGAGGCTACTCGAACCATTCCTCGGCGAAAGTATCCTCTCCACAAATCAGCTGCAGGATATATCGACATACATCGATATACTCCAGCGCTGGAACGCCCGCATAAATCTCACCGCCATCCGGGATCCAGACGAGATCGTCACACGCCACTTCGGCGAAAGCCTCTTCGCGGCACGCAATTTGTTCCCGAACTCCTCAGCGTACTCAGCGTCCTCTGCGGTGAAAGCTTTTGAGGTAGCCGACGTGGGCTCGGGAGCAGGTTTCCCGGGCATCCCCATCAAGCTCTGGGCGCCAGAGATCTCCCTGACTCTGATCGAGTCAAATCACAAGAAGGCGACCTTCCTCCGCGAAGTCACGCATGCTCTTACATTGACCAACATCAATATACAAAATGTCCGCGCCGAATCCCTCACCGCCGAGAGATTTAACGTGGTCACCCTGCGCGCCGTCGAGCGCTTCGAATCAACCCTGCCAATCGCGGCCAGCCTCCTCAACCCAAACGGACGCCTGGCCCTCCTCATCGGCTCGTCTCAACTGCCCACAGCCCAAGCCATCCTTCCGTCGTTGAACTGGGGTGAGCTCACCGTCGTTCCGACATCCAACTCGCGGATCTTGCTAGTAGGTTCGGTCCAAGGCTGACTGGATCATAGGAATCAAC
>DATFQQ010000062.1:0-8453 GCA_035264195.1 Candidatus Sulfotelmatobacter sp.
CCGCAATCGAAATGCTTTCCTTGTGTACGTCCATACCGATATATTTAGTGCTGCTAATCATGAACGGGCGCTCCTCTCTGTAGGGGGTTGTGGCATGCACCCAAACCCTACTCCAGAAGGGCGCCCTTTTATATTGCGTCGCGTTACCGGTAACTTGCCGCCAGTCTCCTCCATGGGCATCGGGCACAGTTTCTTTGCGGCAGAAGTAATTCTTTTCCGGCGGCAGGGCCCGTGCGGATCACTCTCCCACCCCTCCGCAATGGCCATAGAGCCAGCCAGCGGACCCAGTTTCTTCTGAACAACTTTGCCGGAAGAAGTGTAGGGCCGGCCAGGCCTTGTTCACAAAGAGAAGCCCTCGCGACGATCGCGAATCGTTTTCCGTAACAAATCCGCAAGATTCTCCGCAATAGGAATTGTGCTTTCGGTCCCTACGGACTTCGCCGTCTGGATCTTGCCGTACCACGCAGTTTTTCTAACGTTTAGAACGCCGCCCGCCAAGTCAACATCTTCGACAGAAAGCCCTAGTATCTCGCCTTTCGCTCGGCATCTGTCTTGTACCTCCGCGGTCGGCCACCACGCCGGCGTGCACAGCGCATAGCTTCGCCGCGGCACAGGCGCGAACACCAAACTTCGCTCTCGCCTTTGCGCGTAAGACGGACAGGGCCAAGAATCTTCCCTAACCGGGGGTGGCCCCCAGTCTCCGAATGAGAAACCTTGGGGCGCAAAATCTCAGCGTTCTCATTGCCACGCTTTTGGGTTAGTATTCGGCCCATCTCGAAACAGGGACTCCGGAAATGTGCTCTCTTCCCAAAACTGGATTCGGCATTTTCCTACTTGCTGCGGCAGCAAGCGTTTATCCTGTCATGACTGCTCCTCATATGCCGAGTGAAGCGCATCACGATCCCTCTGCGGATTCCGGACAATCGAGCAACACGGGTTCCATTCCTTCAGAAGACGCTTTGGACTTCGATTTTTTCAAGTCCAGGGTGGAGCCGATATTTGTAAGGGAGCGGCCCGGGCATGCCCGCTGCTACAGTTGCCATTCGGAGCCGGGTCGCGTTTTCCATCTTGAGAAACTCTCCTCAGGCTCCATAGCTTGGACAGGAGAGCAATCGCGCCGGAACTTTCAGACGGTTTCCAGGCTCGTCACACCCCGTAATCCATACGCTAGTTTGCTGCTGATCCATCCCTTAGCAGTCGAGGCTGGAGGCGATGGCTTTCATTCCGGGGGAAGGCAGTTTGAAACCCAGAATGACCCAGATTGGCTCACTCTCGCTGAATGGGTCCGCGGTGCGCACGTTCCCACTGAACCCAAGACCAAGGCTACTGCGCTAATCTACGTCACCAACAGTGCAGGCAATACCATCGACGTCGTCGATCCCACAACGAACACCGTGGTGCAAGTCATTCGCGGCATCGAATTGCCCCACGGCATCAACTTTTCCCCGGATGGCAAGCGCATTTACATTAGCAATGAGTCGGAAAGTGTGCTCGATGTCGTCAACCGCGAGAACGGGGAAATCCTGAAAAAGATTCCGCTTAGTGGACGTCCCAACAATATTGCCATCACCAAAGACGGCGGCCGCGTTTTGGTTGGCATCCGGTCGGCGCCTGGCGCACTCGACGTGGTGGACACGTCCTCTCTCACTTTGGCCAAGACGCTAGCCATTCAGAGGACGATTCACAACATTTACGTCACGCCTGACGGCCGATTTGCTGTAGCAGGCTCAGTCGAGTCCAAGTCGGCTTCTGTAATCGATCTCCAGACCGAGCAGCTTGCGTGGGAAGTCAAATTCGACAACGGCGTGCGCCCTATGGCCTTCGACACCAATCCCGACGGCACGACGCGTCGCATCTTTGTCCAACTCTCCAACCTCAACGGATTTGCGGTCTTGGACTTTGCCAAGCACGCCGAGGTCGCCCGCGTTCAGTTTCCTGATGAGCCTGGTGGCTATGGCGTCGCAGAGGTGCGCTTGAACACTCCCTCCCATGGGATTGGTGTCGCTCCCGATGGAAAATCTCTTTGGGTCGGCAGCACAGTTGCTAACGCCGTCTTTGAGTATTCGTTGCCCGATTTGAAGCTGATCGGTTATTGCTCTCTCCCGAATGTGTATCCTCCCAACCGAGCTCCCATGGGGTCGGTGCCTGAGTGGATTACGTTTACCCCCGACAGCAAGCTTGTCTACGTGTCCAACTCGGGCGCTCGCTCGGTCTCAGCCGTCGACACAAGAACGCGCCAGATCGTGGCCGTTATTCCTGTGGGAGAAGTCCCGAAACGCATCAACACCTTGATACTTCGCTGAAGAGAGCTGCCTCCACCAAATTGCCGAAACAGCCTTACCAGATGACAGCGGCCTCCCCAAGCCAAAACCGGGGCGTCGAGATTCAGCTAAGCCTGAAGGCCACAGTGGCCCTATGCACAGTGTCAGACCGAGGCTGTTCTCCTGAAGCGGCAGGGCTTCCCGGCAGCCACCCTGTGCTGGTAGGTGACCTAATACAGGAAGGCTGCCGCACTTGATTGGCTAGTGGGCTGTCCGGCGACGTTCCTTCCCGGCTGATTGGCGTAATAGCCTTTGCGAGCGTAGACTTTGTATTCCTTCTCCCCAGCAGAAATCTGAATCTTCCGGTACTTGCCATCCCAATTCTTGTTCTCGGGATAGTAGCCAAGGCTGTACTGGTGGTGCAGTTCGTCGGAAATCTCATCGAGCGCGGCTTCGAGTTTGCCAAGGCCCTTGACTTCTAGCATGCGGCCGCCGGTAGCCTCGGCCAGCTTCTTGAGACTGTCTTTTTCAAAGATGTGGAGCACGTCGCACTTGTCTTGGCCCGGAGCATCGTAAATCTGTAGGACATAGGCAATCACGTCATTTTCTAGCAGAGCCTGCAACGCGTCTTCCATCGTAGACTCGCTGTGGGAATCTCCGGAGAGGGCCACGATGACAACGGCCTTTCGCCCTACCTCACCTTTGAGATAGCGAAAAGTTCCGGCGCGGATGGCGTCGTAGAGGTGCGCTTCGCGCAAATGGATAGGCTTGCCGGTGACGCCGACCGGTACGCGACCACCAGGCCACCGGACGTCGTGCGGCGGAGGCTGACCTGACTCCGGGAGCCCGATCGCCCCTCCTCCAAGTTGAATCGTACCCGCCTTCTCCTTTAGGAGCGCCACATCTGAAGTCGGCAGCTGCACTGTTTCTACTCGAGCTGCGTAGCTCAGAATGAAACCCAGGTCAGTAGGCCGGACCACGTGCTCGACGAAGAGCCTTGAAGCTTGTGCTTCCTCGCTGAGAATCCAGGACATGTTGGTGCCTGTATCCAGGAGCACGCCAACGTTAAGGACGACATCACTGTGGTGGGCAAAGAACCTGATCGTCTGCGGCCGGCCGTCTTCCGAGACGGTGAACCTGTCCCGGGGAAGATCACTGGCTAGGTGCTTGTTTGCGTCGCGCACGGTAAAGTAGACAGAGACGACGTCCACGTCACGACGGATGGCATCTTGCTGGCCGACTTTATCCGCAGGGTCATTCTCTTGCGCGGAATCCGATGGGGGCGATTCCAGGTTTGTCAGTGCCAGGACCAGGACCACGGGGAACAGGCTGACTCGTTTGAACATGGAGTAAGCTCCTCTTCGTGCTTGCGATGGGGGCTTGCCGCGGCGTGCGCAGTTAGATGCGGGCGGACGGCGGCAGAGTTGTCACGGAGTAGAGCGGCTAATCCGATGAGTTCGGGCTAGAAGCCTCGATTGCCTCAACATAACATTGCGTATCGGCTTACGGTACATCTCGCGGCACAAGCCAGCTTGAGAGGGTTCCGAAATCCCCTTCAAACTCTTGCCTGTAACTCCTTTATTCTGTGCGTCCGTTTCGCGAGTGTAGAAGGTTCCGAAATCATGTTTTTTGGATGATTTCCGGCCGCTTTGGATTCCGAGGTAGATTCCATCTTTGGACCGTAATTATGTAGGCGGCAAGATGGCCCTTGAGCGCGTCTGAAAGGGGTCAAAGTAACGTCGAGAGCAAAAGGACGGATTGGAACCAACTTATTCGGAGAACTAGTGGGGCTTAGTATTCTCAAAGATTTCGCCCAAAACATGTCCTTCCATATTTTTCGGAGGAGTTATTCCGTATAGATAAAGGACCGTAGGCGCTATGTCCAGTACGGAGGCCTGGAAGCCCATCAGTCGAAAACCCTTTTTAATATTCGGCCCCATCGCGATAAATGCCCCCGGGACGTCGTCGCCGTCAGTGAAGTCGTGTTTGGCGATTACAGGCGTTGTCCCGCCGTGGTCCATGTGCACCTGTGGATCTTCTTCAAATTCGCGGAGCGGCTTAATGCCGTGATCTGAAAGAATGAAGAAATACGTATGGTCATCGACGTGCCTGAGAATAGTACCTAAGACTTTATCGAACTCACGGTATTGGGCAGGAAATGCGTCCGGCTCTACGCCATTAATCTTTGCATCGAAACCGACATTATGAGGTTGAATTGGATACAGCCAGTGCCCGGAGCGATCCTCGCACGACTGCGCGAACATAGTGAAATCGGTTGGATGATTCTTGAGCAAATAGTCGAAGAGCTTGGTTTGTTCCGAACGTATGCGCTGCACCTCATCTAGCCAGCTGTGTATCAATTGCTTCTCATTTCCCTTCAAGTCTTGCGCGTAAGGCATTCGCGCACAATCTAAATTGATGTCGCCAACATTTGTCTCGATTTCGGCGGCTAGGCTCTTAGGATAGGCGGCATCGCCTCCTTCCACTTCCGAGAGTTTTGGCGAACACAAGATCCCGTCCGCGCAGCCCTTGCCTCGCGCCAACATTCCGCTGACCATGTAGCCGTTTACAGGCATGACTGGAAATGTAGCTGGCACGTTGGCCATGCCAACCGTAATGCCGTGCTTCGACAGCAGTGACCATAACGGATCACTTTTAAGCATCTTCGTGCTCGCAGTCATCCCGCCAACAGTGAAACCCGTGACGCCATTCCGCTCAGGCGATACCCCGGTTGCGATTACGCTGTAAATCTTCGGGCAATTGGGAGCTGACAGAGTGCGTAACTTTCCGTAAACGCCTCGGCCGATCACACTGGCTAAGTTCGGTAGTTCGCCGCGAATCAGGAGGGGGCGGACAATGTCCCACTCCATTCCGTTTACCCCCACGACTACAACTCGAGGCTTAAGCGATTTATCCGTTGTCGGCTGATTTTGGACTTTCGCCTCTACTATGAGCGTGCCGCAGGTTAGAACGGCAAAAATCCAAACGATCAGCGAGCTGTTTCCCAAGTGCCAGAGTGCCCAACCGATTCTCAGAGCTTCGCGAGTCTTCGCCAACACAGTAGTCCACATAGTCATTTGATCTCGAGAGTCACGTCGTAAAGAAATGTGTGGTCGGCGCCGACGTAAAAACTGAGGCTGTAGACGCCCTGGGTGAGGCCTTTAGTGCTCAGATTGTAGATATATCCGCCGCTGGTCCCAATGGTTGAATCAAAGCGGAAATTGTTGTCCGGATTCGCGCTTCCCGAGGAAACCGCCGGACCACTTACGTTGGTAGACAATAACCGCAAATTGCGGGCTTGTACCACGAGGTTGGGCGACGAGATGTTCTGATTGTTAGGGTCGAATACCTGAAGTTTCACTGGAATGGTGCTGCCACTCTTGAAAACGCCGTTCTGATTGAAGAGGGCAAGAATGTGGTTTCCGCGTTTGACCAGGTAAAACGGACTGAAAGAGTTGGTGGTCGCATAGATAAGAAGACTTCCGTAATCCCGTGCCGGGGAGGTGGCAGTAACATCCACAAGACCAAGCACGGGGTCGTTGTGCAGAATGCTGAGATTGTTGAAATCGGTTTGAGAAATTGGTCCGGGCACCTTGAAAGCAAGGGTTACCGGGCCGCTAAACGTCGCGGTCGTGCTGATTGTGTATGCAACGGAACCGGAAACGGCAAAGCCGCCGGGAACTTGGCCAATCGTTGAGGGATCAATCGGAGTAACGGTAGTCGTGCCCGCCGATGTTATATTGCTGAATGTCAAGTTGGTTCCACCGCTCTGAATGTTCACATTGGAACCGGAAGGCGTAGCGACTACCGGCGAGAGCAAAACATAGTGAAAACTACCTTCGGGACCCTGTCCAGCAGTGAGGATCTGCGCCGCATCGTTTATCACTAGGAGACGATAGCCTCCGCCGGTGATAGTCCATCCGCTCGGAACCATTGATGTCAAGCTGTGCTGTCCAGACGCCCGATCCCAGTAAAAAGGGCCGCTCGCACTAGAAAAACCTACAATTTGCCCGGCACTATTTATTGAATGTGCGCCGCCGGGAATGCTCAAATTCGTGTACAAGCCATTCTGGAATATGGCAGCCGTAGTGTCGTCAAAACTGGGTGGAAGCACGAGCGCGGCGGGTGCTCGTCCATCGTCATAGGGTGCAGCCACACTGCCCCGCCAGTACGGCATATTTATTTCAAGCGAATGACTCGCCCAAGGCCCAATAATTATGTGATCGCAGGCGTGAGGTAGGTTCGGGATTTGCAGGGGGTAGACTTTACCCGAGTCAAAAATCCATGAATTGCAGACGCCACCGCTGTTAAATAACGCCTGACTAATTCTGTTAATCGCGGGCGTGTAGAGACCGTCAGGCAATAGTGTGCCGTCTGTCACCAATTCCTGAATATCATGGATACGGCCGCCAGTGTAGACAAACGTGCGCGTTTGGCCGTTCGAACCATCCGCCGTGCCAATAAGTACACCTGAGTCATTTAATGAGCCAACGCCAGCTGAGTGTCCGCCGTATCCGGTTCGACCAGCGTCGCCAGGGCCGCTCGATGGCGGAACGCAAGACGGCTGACCTGCCACCAACGCATTGGGTAACGTGCCAATATCCGTGAAACTGCCGCTTCCATAAAAAAAAGCATGGCGGTAGGTAGCGGGACTGCCGTAGTAATCCAAACAGCTGTTACTTGCGAATGATAGCCACCCAGCCAGATCGCCATGATTGTTTAGATCCGAGAAGTCTACTTGCTGCACACCTGCTGGCCAAGGCTCGCCAACGATCGCAACGTTATAGGTTGGTGGTGTAGCGGACGGTGGCGTTCCGGTCGCGTTGCCGCTTAGAGAAACGACTTGAAGCTGGGTATCGTCTAGGTCGTTCAGCAGCAGCGAGGCTTGGTGGGCACCGGTTCGCGCCGGAGAAAACGCAAGGTTGATTGTGCAGGAATCGTTGGGTGGCATGGTCCGTTCGTAGCAATCGCTTACCGATCCGGTAAACGACGGTGCGTCTGGGCCAGTAATCGCGAATGTTCCCAAAGTGATGGTCGAAGGACTAGTGTTTGTCAGCGTTTCGGCAATAAAGGCGCTCGTACCATTAACCGCCTGATCCGGAAAATTAATGGCACCCTGACTTAGGGAAAAGCTGGGCGGCAGGATCGTTCCTGTAATAGTCACAGTGATTCCGCTGAGGTTGAGATTCATCCTAGGGTCACCCGTAAATACGAATACCTGAGCGCTAAGACCTCTTCCTGTCGTGTTAAACGGAACACTTTGTGCGTGTTTGAGGTTGTAGAGAGAGCAACAGGGCGTGGTGCTGACTCCCGTGGTGAAATCAATAGAGCCATTGACCGTTGTAGATGTATCAGTCGCTAGTCCGCCCTCAGCAAACTGAAACACGACTGGAGCAGAAAAAAATTGGTTACCGCCATATTTTGAAGAGTTCACAAACGTGAATCCTGGCATTGGCAATCCAAACCCGTTGCTATCCGCTCGACCTATCAAAATGACCCAGTCAAATCCAGCAAATGGCTGGCCTAGATCGATCGCATTTGCCGTAACTGAGATGTTGGTTATCGCGATGGTCCCCTGAGGAAGAGCATTATTCACTTGCATCGGTAGAATTGCCCAGTTCCATAAGCAACAAGGGTTACTTTGAGGCAGCGAGACGTTGTAGGTTCCGGGAAAACTGAAAGTTGTAGTAAATGTGTTGGAGCTTTGGGCCGTCGTTTGAATCGGACTCGAAAGACCAAGCCACGCGATCGCGACAAGAATTGGCCGGATCGCGCAACTAACTCTTCTGAAATCCCTGAGAGATCTAACCAACGGATATTCGACAACATCCTTTTGTTTTTTGGGATGCATGCGAGTTTTGCACGGGTAGGTTAAGGCTGAGAGTACACGTGCTGATCCCTCGATCTTCGAAAACACCTGATTCCACCTATGGCTTAAGCTTTTGGGACCCATGTCCGATCCTCCCAAGTCAATCCGACTGAACCACAAGCACTGAGGGTGTGATAGCCGCAAAGAACAAAAGCCCGATCCTTTGATCTCGTACACGGACACAACCCCAAACTTTCCGTATCGTTCAGCGGGAGAGAAACAGTCTGGCGTCAAACGGGCGACGACGAGGCTCGAAGCAAACAGATACCGACAGCCAGGGAGTAAGAACAGTTCCATCAACTAGAATTTCGCGGATTTATGGG
>DATFQQ010000063.1:0-55504 GCA_035264195.1 Candidatus Sulfotelmatobacter sp.
GAATCCCTCCTGTAATTCCGCTGTAACAGCGTCTTCGAGCCAGAAGAGATGATAGGGCTCCAGACTTTTCCCCAGTCGCGCCGCTTCGATCGGCGTCAGACGGTGATGCACGTCGTGAAGCAAATGAAGGTCGTCTCCGAACTTCAACCGCAGTGCTTCAAACAGCTTCGGTACATGCAGCAGGTATTTCTCGGTCGACCACGAATTCTCCGGCGGCAATCCTTTCTCTGCAGGCTCGTAAAACAGCTTGTCTCCGGCAACTCCGTAAGTCGATGGCAACCCCGGAATCCCGGTCTGAGCCCTGATGGCGAGATATCCCATCTCCTTGTACTTTGCGACTTCATCGACGGTCTGCTCGATGTCTTTTCCATTGGCATGACCGTAAACGAGAACTCCAGTCCGGCTTCTCCCCCCCAGCAGGTTATAAACGGGGGTATTGAACGCCTTCCCTTTGATATCCCACAATGCCATGTCCACTGCGGCAATTGCCGTCATCGTGACGGGTCCGCGGCGCCAATACGCACCGCGATACAAGTACTGCCACACATCTTCCGTCTGCGATGGATCACGCCCAATCAGGCAGGGAATAAGGTGGTCCGTGAGATAAGAAGCCACCGCGAGTTCCCTTCCATTCAGCGTGGCATCTCCGAGTCCGTAGATCCCCTGATCTGTCCAAATCTTGAGCGTTACGAAATTCCGCCCTGGACAACACACGAACACTTTGGCATCCGTGATCTTCACGCAGTCTCCTCAATGCGACAGACGAGTGTATCCAAAACCTCAAATGCGGCGCACCAGCCCCTGCTCGGTGGCGGCGGTATTTCGCACCAGCAACAACACCAGAATCATTCCGATGAATGGGATAATTCCTGCCGTGATAATGATCGGATCAAAGGCGTGTGTCCCGAAAGCCCGACGCGCATCCGATATGTGACCAATAAGCAGGAAGGCAATGATCGTCCCGATGCCTGTGCCCGTCCCCCCCATGCCGCTCACGGACGCTACCGATCCACTCGCGAACAAATCTGACGGCAGCGTATTCGCCATGATCGTGAATCCTGCATACGTGAACGTGACGATTGCGAACAGAAAGGCGATCAGGTAAAGGTTCGTCGTGAACACCGTGAAGATCATCAAGGTCATTCCGATGCCGCCGTAAATGATCGGCACTTTGCGCGCCCATCCTAACGACACTCCACGGCGGATCAAATACCCTGAGAACCAGCCCGCTGCATAGCTTCCCAGATCGGCAGCGACGAACGGGATCCACACCGCAATCAGCCCGTTCTTCAATTCGATGCCTTTCGCCACCAGGTAAATCGGGAACCATTCGGCGATAAAGAAGAACACAGGATCGGTGAAGGTTTTGGCGACGATCGTGCCCCAGGTCTGCGGCAGCCTCAACAAGTCGCGCCAACGTGGTCGAACCTGTGCTCCAACTGCGGCCAGCGCTTCTGCCTTATCTTGTGCAATCAGGTCACGTTCCTGCGCACTAATTCTCGCGTGTTCTTCGGGAGGATAGTAAACCCTTCGCCACGCGATCAGCCAAAAGAACCCCAATATTCCTGGCACAGCGAACGCAGGCCGCCAACCCCACCGAAAATAAATCCACAGCACAATGAACGGAGCAATCGCTCCCCCAATCGACGAACCACTGTCGAAGAACGCTGTCGCCAACGCTCGCTCTCGCGTCGGAAACCATTCCGACACCGCTTTCGTTGCGGCGGGCCAATTCGCAGACTCCCCCGCACCGAGCAGAAACCGAAACGTCGCGAAGCTGTAGAAGCCACGCGCCAAAGATGTAGCCATGGAAACGATGGAATAACCGATTACTGTCAGCGTCAGCCCGCGTCGAGTGCCCAGACGATCCATGAGCCCGCCGAAGACGCTCTGGCCGATCGAATAAGCAATGCGAAATGCGATTGCGAGATTGGCGTAATCGGAGTTCGTCCAGTGAAACTCGACCTTGAGATAAGGAGCGAGCAGCGAAAGTGTCTGCCGGTCGATGTAATTAATGACGGTGGAAGCGAATAGTATCCCGCCTATCCACCATCGAAGAGACGGAATGGCTCGCAGGGACGGAATCGGCTTTTGTGTATTCGCCATCCCTGAAGTCGATGACGCCGAATCATGGAGACGCTGAATCACGGACCGACCGTCACTTTGCCGAGAGTCTGTAACTCGCGTCGCATTTCGGCAGCCAGCAGCGACGAGGAATCTTGATCAACAAAAACAGTCGTATTTGGATGCTTCCGCAAAATCGACGCCGGAGCCTCAGGCCGAACTTCTCCTTCCATGCACAGACGAACTGCCTTAGCCTTGCGTTGATCGGGAACGACGGCCACAATCTCACGCGCGTGCATGATCTGGCGAGGAGACATCGAGATCGCCCGGGTCGGCACGTCCGAAATATCGGCAAACCATCCCTCACCGACCTGCTGTCGCCGGCATGTCTCATCCAGCTCGACTATGAGGTACGGCTCTTCCGTTTCAAAGTCGGCGGGCGGGTCGTTAAACGCAACGTGCCCGTTCTCGCCAATCCCAACGAACGCTATGTCAATCGCAGCCGATGTCAGCCGTCTTCCCACTTCGCGCACTGCTGTCGTCAGATCTGCAGCGTCGCTCTCAATGAAGTAGTAATTTGTGATACCAGTTTTGTGAATGACTCGCTCCAGCAGGATCCTCCGAAAACTCGCCGGATGTGTGTTCGCCATCCCCACATATTCATCCAGGTGAAATGCCTCCACCTTCTTCCAGTCGATGCCGTCGGTTTTTGTGAGGAACTCAAGAAATTCGAACTGTGACGTGCCGGTTGCCAACACCACCCGGCACCGACCAGAATCAGCGATTGCTTTTCGAATTGAACTCGCCGCCTGTTCAGCGGCTGCTCGAGCCAGAGCAGTCGAATCCTTGAATACTCTTAAAAGCATGGGAAGAATCGGTGGTGTGATTCCCGCGAATTATACAAGTGGAGTTCGTGCCAACTTTTCGCGCAGTGAAAGTCGCGTGCTAGAGTCGCGCTCGCTCGAGCCTGGGCGCCAGAGCTTGCACGAATGCTAGCGCGATCAGATAAGCAGTGCCCGCCAGTACGAACACTGGAACATATGACCCGGTAGTCTGCAGGATATATCCGACCATCTTCGAAATGAACATTCCGCTGACTGTTCCCAGCAGAGTTCCAAATCCCACAACGGACGCCACCGCTCCGCGGGGAAACATATCCGATGCGAGGGTGTAGATGTTCGCTGACCAACCTTGATGCGCACCCGCAGCCAGTGCCACCAGTCCCACCGCAACCCAAGCATCAGTAGTTCGCCCAGCAAGCATGATTGGCGTCACCGCCAACGCGCACACCAGCATTGCTGTTTTCCTGCTCGCATTCACCGACCAGCCCATCTTGATCAGCCACGACGAAAGCCACCCGCCGGCGATGCTTCCCACGCTCGCTCCGCTGTAGATCACAAACAGCGGCAAAGCCATTCCCTTGAGATCGAGCTTCAAATTACGGCTCAAGAAATCCGGCATCCAGAACAAATATACAAACCAGATCGGATCAGTGAAAAATTTCCCCAGCCCCACGGCCCAGGCCTGACGTAGCCTCAGCATCGTTCGCCAGGGAACTGCCGTCGCGGTAATTTGCTCTGGATCACTTTGAACCAGTGCCAGCTCGCCTTCTGAGACGAGCGGACTCTCCTCGGGTGGGCGATACAACGAAAGCCAGGCAACAATCCAGAGCAGGCCAAGAGCGCCGGTTGCGATGAATGCCATCCGCCAACCAAATCGCAGGGTCAGCCACGGCACAACCAATGGCGTCACAATCGCGCCCACATTCGTCCCCGAATTGAAGATGCCGGTCGCGAGCGCTCGCTCCTTTTTGGGGAACCACTCCGCAACAGCTTTGATCGATGCAGGGAAGCTACCCGCTTCTCCAACTCCGAGGCTGAAGCGTGCGACTGCAAATTGAAGCACAGACGTTGCGGCCGCGTGCGCCATCGCCGAGATACTCCAGAACAGTACCGCCAACGAAAACCCCTTGCGCGTGCCGATGCGGTCGATCAGTTTCCCGATGAAGAGCAGACTCGATCCGTACGCGAGCTGGAATGCAACCACGATGTTGCTGTATCCCTCTTCAGTCCAGCCCAGTTGCGCCTGCAGCGTTGGCTTGAGCAGGCCGATCACCTGTCGGTCCATGTAATTTACGGACGCCGCAAAAAACAAAAGCGCGCAAATCAGCCAACGCACTTGGCCCGTGGTCGGCTGCAATTGCATTGAGGTGATTTCTTCTCGACTCGCCATGAGGATTGTTTTAGTGAACCAAATTCGCGTCACTCGTCGCAGTTCGCCAGTCCGGCGCACGTCAGAGAACTGGTATATTCATCGCGTACTTCTGCCGAGCAAGCGCATAATGAAGCCTTTTCTCGATAAAGATTTCCTACTCTCCAACGACGTCGCTCAGCGACTCTATCACGAGCATGCGGCCTTTCAGCCAATACTTGACTACCACTGCCATCTCTCTCCCAAAGACATTGCCGAGAATAGGCGCTTCAACAATCTCCACGAAGTCTGGCTGGAGGGTGACCACTATAAGTGGCGTGCGATGCGAGCCAACGGCGTGTCCGAACGATACATCACTGGCGATGCCACTCCCCGCGAAAAATTTCTGGCTTGGGCGCGAACCGTCCCCTTCACACTACGCAATCCTTTGTATCACTGGACCCACCTCGAACTTCAACGCTACTTCGGAGTAACAGACCTTCTCGACGAAGCCTCCGCTCCGTCAGTGTGGGAGAAAGCTAACGGCACCCTTACTGCCGACCTAACCACTCAAGGAATCCTGAAAAAGTTCGGCGTAGAAGTTGTCTGCACGACGGATGATCCCACTGACGACTTGCGCCACCATCGTGCGATTTCTGACTCAAAAATCCCCACGCAAGTCTTTCCCGCCTTCCGTCCAGACAAGGCTCTGGCCATCGGAACACCGGAATTCACAGCCTGGATCGGAAAGCTGTCGGCCGCCGCCAACGTCGATATTCGTGATCTCAACACCCTCCTGGACGCTCTCCGGAAGCGCCACCACGAATTCCATTCTCTCGGCTGCCGTCTCTCCGATCACGGCCTCGACTATTGCCTCGCCACTCCATGCCCAGATCAGACTGCGACATCGATTTTCGCGAAGGCTATGCACTCGAAGGCCATCTCAGACGAAGAACACTCGCAATTCGCCTCGTTCATGATGCTGTTCTTCGCCCGCCTAGACGCTGAGAAGGGTTGGACCAAGCAGTTGCATCTCGGTGCTCTGCGCAACGTAAACTCTGCCGCGCGTGTAGCAGCCGGCGCTGATTCCGGTTACGACACGGTTGGGGATTTTCCTCAAATTGGACCTCTGGCTGCCTATCTCGATCTGCTGGCGCGGGAGAATGCACTGCCCCGCATGATTCTCTACAACAACAATCCACGCGATACTTTTGCGTTTGCAACCTTGATCGGTTCTTTCCAGAGCGGAGACGAGCCAGGCAAAATTCAGTACGGCAGCGCCTGGTGGTTTCTGGATCAAGAAGAAGGAATCACCGCGCAGATCAATGCTCTTTCCAATGTCGGCCTGCTCTCACGTTTCATCGGCATGGTCACCGATTCCCGGTCGTTCATGTCTTATCCGCGCCACGAGTATTTTCGCCGGATTCTTTGCAACATCATTGGCCAGGACGTCGAACGCGGTGAACTGCCAAACGACCAGGCGTTGCTCAGTCGCCTGGTCGAAGATGTCTGCTATCGAAACGCCCGCAGTTACTTGAAGTTACCCG
Source organism: Candidatus Sulfotelmatobacter sp. (assembly GCA_035264195.1). Classification (GTDB taxonomy): domain Bacteria; phylum Acidobacteriota; class Terriglobia; order Terriglobales; family Acidobacteriaceae; genus Sulfotelmatobacter. The sequence goes on from DATFQQ010000063.1 coordinate 5,802, forward strand.
TTTCGAAATAAGAGCGCGCGTTCCTCCCATAATCTCGATTGCGAATGAACTTTTTACGGTGAATCGTCATTACTGGCGTCCCTAACGTGGAAGAGCGGCGCTTTTAGCGCCGCGCCGGGCACGAAATAGGAAAGGGGCTTTAGCCCCTATGTGTGATCATCCCGCGCGATAACCCTCGCTCAATCATTTAGAATTGTGAAGAGCCCGACAGCTGGAGCTTTTCCAAATTCCTGCGGTCAAGAAGGGGAGTAGTGCGCCTTACTGGGTCTATCATTTCCATCTATCGCGGTTGTGTGTTCGCGACACTTCTGTCTCTACTACTCCCTACCGCTGCACATGCCGACACTGCCGCCTTCGACCTTACCGGTCCGAAAGTCGAAGTCCGAGTCCAGCGTGCGGGAACCACGCTGCCGATCGCCGAAGTCCCCAATCTGCAGGCCGGGGATCGCCTCTGGATTCATCCCGACCTTCCCGACAGCCAGTCAGTCCGCTATCTAATGATCGTCGCTTTTCTCCGCGGTGCAACGAATCCCCCGCCCTATTCCTGGTTCACTCGTGTCGAGACCTGGATTCACCCCGTGCGCAACGAAGGCATATTCGTTGTTGTTCCGGACGAAGCGGAAGAAGCCTTAGTCTTCCTCGCGCCCGAAACCGGAGGAGCTTTTAGCACTCTTCGTACTGCCGTCCGCGGTAAGCCCGGTGCCTTCGTGCGCGCGGCGCAGGACCTTCAGCAGGCTAGCCTCGACCGTCAGCGGCTGGAAAAGTACCTCGAATCGGTCCGCGAAACTTATATCGCCGACCCGGAGCAGGCGAAGACTCACACCACGCTTCTGGCGCGCAGTTTGAGCATGAAGCTGGACCAGCAATGCTTCGACAAGCCCAGTGCTCAGCAGGTCCCCTGCCTCACGCAAAACACCGACCAACTCGTCCTTGACGATGCGCACAGCCAAAATATGGTCGCGGCGTTGACTTCATCGACGTCCGCCGACCTGCTGGCGCAGATCAGCTCTACGCCGACAGCGCGTAATGGCTTCTACAGTCCTTACATCGGCGCGGTCGTCGATGTAGTCCGCATTCTCGGCACGGCTCATACAGCCCAGTACCAGTACATTCCTGCGCTAGCGCTGCCGAAGCAAGACGAACTTAATCTACGCCTTAACAATCCGCCATCGTTCCGAAATCCAAAATCCGTGATCGTCATCGGGCTGCCCCCGATCCGTACAGCGCCACCACCACCGCTCCGCGTCGTTGAGCCAAACCAGGTCCTGTGTGCTGGCAAGCCGCAACTGGTGCTTTCGACGGAAGGCGCTCCTCTCGTCTTCGCCACCGAACTTGCGCATAATCTGGTATTGCACGTCGAGCCCAAGTCCGGTCCGGCCATCGATCTCCCGGCGAAGCCCGATGCCGAGCGCGGCGGGTTCGTGATCGAAACCCACGCTCTCGAATCTGCCGATCTTGATGGTGAAGTCACGGGAACCATCCGTGGCGTTTGGGGATTCCATTCCTTTGACGGCCCGCGTTACCGCTTACGCACTTCCCGTCCAGCGCAGTGGACTGTCGCCTCCAAAGACGCCAGCGCTCTCATCGTGGGTCGCGAGGACACTCTGCACCTTCAGTCGCAGGACGCATGCTGCGTCAGCGAAGTCGCCCTAAAAGATGAACAGGGAAAGTCGGTCACAACTGAATGGAAGAGTTCGAAGCCCGATGAACTAGAAGTGAAAGTCCCTCTCCAGAAAGCAAGCGCAGGCTGGGTCACAATCGAGATCAATAAATTCGGTCTGCATGAAGCCGATCAGATTCCTCTCCATACCTACGCCGAGGCCGCTCGCCTCGACAGCTTCAGTATCCACGCCGGCGATGCCGAAGGGATACTCAAAGGCACACGTCTCGACCAGGTGGCCAGCCTTGAGCTAAACGGATTCCAGTTCGCTCCCGGTTCCCTGACCCGTGCTAACCAGCAAGACGAACTCAAACTCGCGACAACTGATGCCGCAGTTAAGACGAAGCTTCAGTCCGCCGACTCGGTCGTTGCTCACGTCACGCTCAAAGACGGCCGCGTTTTGGACCTGAAGTCGGAAATCGAAGTACAGCGACCAGCTGTTTCTCTGCTTACAAAAAGCGTTCAACTCGATCCCACAGCTCCACCGGCTGTGCAACTCGGAAGCCAGGAAGAATTGCCACAGGATGCACGCCTCAATTTCTTCCTGAAGACCCAGTTTCCGGAGAGTTTTCTTCCAAACGAGAAAATCGAAGTCGCGACAGCCGACGAGTCCTTCCGCGTGCTGCTCAGCTTCAAAGACGGCAATCTCACCATGCAAGACACAAAGACCGTTCTGGCCGTCTTGGACCCGATGAAACTGCTAGGACCGTCTGCGTTCGGGCCTCTAAAGATGCGCCCCGTATCACCCGACGGCATGAATGGCGATTGGCAGCCTCTTGTGAATCTGGTCCGCATTCCATTGCTAAAGGCCGTGCGCTGCGTACCCGCACCAGAAAAACAGTGCACTCTGAGCGGTGACAAACTTTTCCTGCTCGACTCGGTCAGCAGCGACGCCGATTTCGTGACCTCCGTCACGGTCCCCGAAGGCTTCGTCGAAGATGCCCTCGCCATCCCGCCGCCCAAGGGCAAGACTCTCTACATCAAACTCCGCGACGACCCCGCCACCATAGACACGGTCGCGTTGCCGGTTTCACAACCGCAGCAGTAACATCGCGTCAAACTCGCATACTCGTGAACATTGCGCAACCGTGGAAAGCCGGCGCTTTCAGGGCCGCGTCAGACCGGCATGGAAGATCAAGAGCTTTAGCCTCAGTTTGGGATTTGGCCCCCAAGACCTTAGATCGATTCAGGAATTGCTGGACACCATTCCGCTTTGTCATCCTGATGGCGCCGTTTCTTGGCGCCGGAGGACCTATGCAACTCTGCCTGCACTGCGCATGAGGCCGGAGACTGCACAGGTCCTCCTGGATTACATCAAAAGCTGTCTAGACCCCATGGGCATGTGGTACGAACGTAACCTAAAACCACCCCGCCATCCCGATATCATCATTCCAGCGCCGTTCCCCGCGGATCGCCGGAGGTGTTTTCCATGCGAAAAATCTTCATCGCCTTTGCCGCATTTGCATTCCTGTGCGCCTGTTCGCACGCGCAGGACGACCAGTCTCTAGGGGATCTGGCGCGCCAGGTCCGCGCCCAGAAACAACAAAAAGCCTCTCCGGCAAAGGATCTAGCAAAGGGCGCACCCTCGCAAACAGATACCAAAGACTCCTCACACTCCAAAACTCCGCACGTGCTCAATAGCGATGATAGCTCGGACAGCGCGGCTCCAAAGTCCACCGACTCGAATCACTCGGATTCCGGAAAAACCGGCTCCGGCGATGCGAAGAGTTCCGACGCGACCGATCCCTCTCAACGCGAAGCCGAGGCCGAAAATTGGAAATCTCAGATCCAGGAGCAGAAGAGCGCCATCGCCCAGTTACAGCAGCAGATCGAGCAACTCAGCAGTTCCATTCACTACGCGGGTGCAAACTGCGTCTCCAACTGCGAGAAGTGGAACGAGCATCAACAGCAGAAACAAGAACAAGTGGATACGATGAAATCGCAGCTCCAGGAATTGCAGCATCACCTCGAAGAGATGCAGGAATCAGCCCGAAAGCAAGGCTTCGGCAGTTCCGTCTACGAGCCCTAAAGGAATCACCATCAGAAAGAACCGCTGCCCAGAAGCAACGGCTGTTGTTCTGCTGAAAGCCGAAGCCTATTCCTTCCCCGGATACGGATTCGAATACCGCAGCACCGTCGACAAATCGATCCCCCGAATAATGTTGTTCGAGTGATAAAACAGCCCCCACGAATCAATCGTAGAGTTGTCAGGAAAAATGCAAGCTTCCAACACCTGATCGATCCCTCCTGCTGAAACCCAGCCTCCGCCGTTCAAGTCGGTTGCGCCGATCTCAGCCCCGCCCAGTTGCGTGCAGTAATACGACGCCGGATTCCCGTTGCCCTTGCCGTTCCACGGAATCTCAGAGTAATAGGCCAGGGCGGCCAGAGTCGGTTTGGTCGTGTACAGGGTCAGCAGAGACAAATGGATTCGCGACCCATCGCTGGTCTGCATGTATTGGCAAAACGGCTGCTCTGCCGCCAGATGCAGCCACTGGTTCGGTGGATTATTTGTTCCATACGCCGCTTGCCGCATCTCGACCCTTCCGCCTGTACTCTTGCAATACTGAGCTGCCGCTCCGACTGTAGCCGCCTTAACGTCCTTGGCTGATGCCTCTTGGGCGGCCGCCCGAATAACAAATCCCGATAAGACCAGAATCACTGCAGCCGCCAAAATTGCCCGAATGACGCGCATTCTCATCTCTCCCTTTCTCAAGTCAAAACCGCCGCGAAGTCTATCACACGCGCACCAACTGATGAGCTCCTTCGTTCCATCGAGGATTCCATGCCATCTAGCAATTTTCCCCATTTCCTGAAACCCTTGCTCCGTGCGAAATTAGTGCATGGCCTTAGTGGTTCGTCCCTCACCCATTCACTCCGTCGGCGTTTACACTTCGAGTCCAATTCGCAAGGGAACCCGCGTCGTCGAATACGCCGGCGAGCGCATCACGCCCGAAGAAGCCGACCGCCGCTACGACGGCATCTCGCGCACATACCTGTACGGGCTCGAAGACGGCAAGACCGTCATTGACGGCGAGGGCCTGGGCGCGTTTCTGAATCACTCTTGCGATCCCAACTGCGAAGTCGACGAAATCAAAGGACGCGTCTGGATTTTTGCGCTTCGCGATATCGCCCGAGGAGAAGAGTTAGTTTGGGACTACAACCTATATGACGACGAGGAGCCTGCGCCGTGTCATTGTGGCTCCCCAAAATGTCGCGGCACCATGTATTCGCGCGACTGGATAGCCAAAATGCGCCGCAAAGAAGCGCGTCAGAAAAAGAAAGCCCTGGCTATTTCTCTCGACGGAAAGAAGAAACCGACAAACCATGCCGCTCCTGCCACAATTCTAGAGGGCGCTCCAACAGGACAGGAAAATGCTGGGTAGTTGACTTCAGGCGGCTAGCCCAGCCGCGAAATGGCGAAAGAATGCAGCCCACCGCGTCAGCGCTGGGTGGGTGAGCAAAAACGAGTAGAGCTCCGGAGGGGCGAAAGAAACCTGACTAAGAGGTTTATCGATGCGTCGGCGCTTTCCCGTGCTCTCTCCACCCCTCGATAATCAGATAAAGCACTGGGATAAAAAACAGATTCAATACGGTCGACATAATCATCCCGCCAAAGACGGTAGTTCCCACAGAATGCCGTCCATTCTCTCCCGCGCCTGTTGCCACCACCAACGGCACCACACCTAGGATGAACGCCAGCGACGTCATCAGAATCGGCCGCAACCGGATCGTTGCCGCCTGTATCGCAGACTCCATCAACGGCACCCCGCGTTCCCGCAATTGCTCAGCAAACTCGACGATCAAAATGGCATTCTTGCTCGCCAAACCGACCAGCATCACCAGCCCGACCTGGCAGAACACATCATTTTGCAGTCCGCGCATCCACTGCGCTCCAAGCGCTCCCAGCAATGCCATCGGCACGGCTAACAACACGATAAACGGAAGCACATAACTCTCGTACTGCGCCGAAAGGGTGAGGTACACCACTAGCGTGCCCAATCCAAAGAGCAGCAGAGATGTTCCGCCGGCCTGCAACTCCTCCAGTGAAAGCCCGGTCCAGCTAAAAGAAAATCCTCGAGGCATGTTCGCGGCCAGCTCCTCCATCGCTGCGATCGCCTGCCCCGAACTATATCCCGGCGCGGCTGACCCATCTATTTCCGCTGACCGGAATAAGTTGTAATGGCTGATCACCTGCGGCGTTGTCGTCTGCGAAATACTGATCAGATTGTCCAGCGGCACCATCGCTCCGCTGTCCGACCGTACGTAAAACTCCTTCATATCCTGCGCCGTCGCCCGAAACTGCTTGTCAGCCTGCACGTAAACGCGATACGACCGGTTATTGAAATCGAAGTCGTTCACATAAGCCGACCCCATATAAACGCCCAGCGTGTCCGTGATCTGCGATAGGGGTACGTGCAGGCTCTTTGCCTTCTCTCGGTCAATGGTGACGAGATACTGCGGATCATTCGCAGTAAACGGAGTGTAGAGCCCAATCAAGTCTTTCCTCTGTTGCGCCGCGCGGATCAGTCCCTGGGTGGCAGCGGCGATTTCCTCAAGGCTATGCGCCCCCAAATCCTGCACTACGAACTGAAATCCGCCAAACTGCCCCAGTCCTTGGATCGCCGGCGGCAACGTGGCAAACACAATGGCTCCCTGCACTCCGAACAACTGCGGACGCACCCGGTTCACGATTGCTTTTGCCGTATGTTGCTCGCCTTTCCGCTGTGAGTAAGGCTTCAACGGCACGAAAATCAACCCTTGATTTGCTGCAGCCCCCGCGAAACTGAACCCGGCCACTGAGAACGTCCCTTCCGCCTCGGGCACCTTGGCCAGTATGTTTGAAACCTGTTTCCCAATTGCTGTCGTGTATTCGAGCGACGCTCCCTGCGGAGCTTGAATCACGATGATGAAATATCCCTGGTCCTCATCTGGCACAAAGCCTGTCGGCACACGGGTGAATACAAAATAGGTGAGTCCCAGGCCCGCGAAAAAGAGCATCGCCATCAACAGCTTGTATTCCAACAGGTGATGCAACATGGCGCGATACCCACGCGTCAGGAGAGCGACGCCTTCGTCAAACTTGCGCAGCCACCACCATTTCTGTCCGTGGGAGCCGGCCAGAAAAATCGCTGCCAAAGCCGGCGCCAGAGTTAGCGCGTTGAAAGCGGAAATGGCAATGGAAAATGCAATGGTCAGCGCAAACTGGCGAAACAGGATGCCGGTCGTTCCCGGAAAGAACGCCACCGGCACAAACACCGCAACCAACACCAGCGAGGTCGCGATGACGGCGCTGGTAATTTCAGTGGTCGCCGCTGCCGCCGCTTTGTGCGAATCGTGCTCCCCCCCGGCAATGTGGCGCTCAATGTTTTCGATCACGACGATTGCATCATCGACCACGAGACCGGTGGCAAGGGTGATCCCGAACAATGTCAGCGTGTTAATGGAGAAGCCGAGCAACTTTACAAAGGCGAAAGTTCCGATCAGCGACACTGGAGTGGCGATGAAGTGAATCATCGTGGTCCTCCAGTCGCCGAGAAAAATAAAGATCACCAGAATCACTAGCAGGATTGCAGAGCCCACCGTGTAGACCACATCGCGAATCGATTCGCCGACAGCATCCGTCGTGTCGAATGCGACTTGGTAGCGCATCCCTGGGGGAAAACTCTTCGACAGCCGCTCCAACTCGGCGATCGCCCGGCGATCCACCTCGAGCGCATTCGCGGTCGATAGTTGTGTGACCCCCAATCCCACGGCGTTCTGTCCATTGAACTGCAGATCCGACGCATAGTTCTCGGCTCCCAACTCAGCACGGCCGACATCCTTCAGCCGCACCAGTGTGCCGTCAGCGTTTGTTTTCAAAATGATGTTCTCGAACTGTGCCGGTTCGCTCAGCCGGCCTACGGCGCGCACACTTACTTGGTACTGCTGTCCCGGAATAGCTGGCTGTTGTCCCACCTGGCCGGCGGCGACTTCCACGTTCTGTTCCGACAGCGCACCCACCACGTCGGGAGCTGTCAGTCCTCGCCCCGCCATCTTTGCAGGGTCCAGCCACAACCGCATTGAGAACTTGCGCTCGCCGAAAATAATTACGTCGGCGACGCCGGGAATTCTCTTCAATGCGTCGCGCACGTAAACGTCCAGGTAGTTGCTCATGAACAGCGTGGAGAATTTGTTGTTGTCGGAAATGACCGCGGCGCCGAATACAAAGTTCTGCGATGTCTTCTGGGTGGTGATGCCAATCGCTTTCACGGCTGCAGGTAGTCGTCCCTGCGCCGTACTTACCCGATTCTGAATGTCGACGGTGGCCAGATCCGGATTGCGGGTCAGATCGAAAGTGACCGAAATCTGGCTGGTCCCATCATTTCCGCTGGTCGAAGTGATGTACTTCATTCCCTCTGCGCCATTGATCTGTTGCTCAAGAGGGATCGTAACCGCGCTCTCCACCGTCTGTGCGCTCGCTCCGATATAAGCGCTGGTGACACCCACCTGAGGCGGAGCCAGATTTGGAAATTGAGCGATCGGCAAAGTTGGAATGACAGCCGCTCCCGCCAAAACGATCAGCATGGCGCAAACCGAAGCGAACACCGGGCGGCGTATGAAAAACTCAGCGAACATGAGGGATCAGGCCCTTTTCGCAATCGACAATTAGCACTTTGCCGTTGAGGCTCCGCGGTAATTGAACAACCTGTTTGCGCTAATTGCTAACGGCTAACTGCTAACGGCAGAACTCAAAACTCGAAGCTTAAAGCTGAAGACTCAACCATGCGGAATCACCGGCATCCCATCCACCAGAAACTGCGTTCCTGAAACGATCACTTTGTCTCCGGGCTTGATGCCTTCTCTCACCTCGTAGCTGTTGCCAACGGTTTGACCGATCGTGAGCGGTCTTTGCTTGGCCGCGAATGAGCCATTCGCCTGTTGTTCAGCGACGAACGCGAAGTACTGTCCTGCCAGCCGCGATACCGCCAGGATCGGAACTTCAGGGCTCTGACGGACCCCCCAGATTACCCTCGCTCGAATGAACTCCGAGTGCCGCAACGCATCGTTTCCGTTCGCAATGCGTGCTTTCACCAGTACTGTCTGCGTCGTGTTATCTACTTGCGGTGAGATAAAAGTAATGCGACTGTCGGCAAGCACCTTGCCTGTATTGTCGAGAACCTGGACAGGCATGTTCATTTTCAGTTGCGCCGATCGTTCGATGGGAATATAGACGTATGCTTCGAGGCTTCCAGGCTGATCGATCGTGGTTAGTTGCGTTGCTGTCGTCACGCGGTCCCCAATGCGCACCGGAATGTCTCCGACGATCCCCGATCGCGGCGCAACGACTTTGTAATAGCGGAGCTGCACTTGCTGTTCACGCACCTGCGCATCGAGCGAGTCCATCTGTGCCTGGGCGGCGTCCCGTGTCGCCTTCGCCTGATCGAGATCTTGCTTGCTCACCACTCCAGACGCCGATAGCCCCTGCGTTCTTTCATACTGCTGTTTAGCCCAATTTAGCTGCGCCTGCTGTGCCGCCCGCGCGCTCTCCAGGCTGTTCACCGTAGCCTGTTGCTTCAGCGGATCGATCTCCATGAGCGACGCTCCGCCCTCGATCCGGTCGCCGGAATGAACGAAGATCTGCGTGACCTGCCCCTCGACCTGCGGCATGATCACAGCCGAATCGCGCGACTTCACCGTGGCCACGTACTCGCTACTGTCGTTCACGGGCACTGCCTTTGCTTCCATCACTTGCACAGGCATGGCCTGGAATCCGCCACCCGGCTGTGTGCTCGATTTCGCATTTCCCGAGCAGGCCAACGCCGTCGCCATCAGCGCGAACGCGACAATCAATGGGCATTTTTTCAACAGCCTGTAATACCGGTGTTTCATGGACTGAGGTTTTTCGTAAAACCCGCGATTGTACTCCAGGGTGGTACTATTTTCCGTACTTCCAGCCTCTTTCGTATCTTGTCTTCCTTACTATCGGGATTTTCCTAACGGCCCAAAAGACCTAACCCGCAATCATCCTCCCCAGTATCTCCTTTACGATCTTCGCGGCAACGGTGGCGGTTATTCCTGCCACATCCTGCACCGGGTTGTATTCGACCATATCCGCTCCAACGATATGTCCTTGTATCGCATGCAGATGGGTGATGGCCTCTCGCACCGTCATTCCTCCCGGCTCGCGATGAGAGACACCCGGCGCAGACCCCGGATCCAGCACATCGATATCGAATGTGATGTACACCGGCCCGTCAGACTTCAGCTTCCCGTACGCCGGAAGCCCGCGCATTTCCACCATCTCGACGCCGAATCTTTGCGCTTGATCCCGCTGGTGCGCCGTGGCCGTGCGAATCCCGACCTGCACCAGCCGCTTTGCCAACCCGGCCTCCATGATCCGTGCGAACGGACAAGCGTGTGACAGCTTGTTTCCTTCGAACTCATCATACAAATCCGGATGCGCATCGAAATGCAAAATCGTTAGCTCGGGATATCTCTTGGCGAACGCCTTCACAATCGGATAGGTAATCGAGTGATCACCGCCCAGTGAAACGGGACGCTTGCCCTGATCAATCAGCGCACCCAAGCCCGACTCAATTGCGCCGAACGCCTCGGCTTCGGTGAAAGCCAGATCACCGGCGTCCTCATATGCCGCCGCGGCTCCCAAATTCGCCCCCAGCTCCGTCCAGCTGTTTGAAGCATTGCACTTCAGTGCCTCCCGAATTTCGGCAGGTGCCTCTGCAGTTCCCCGCAGATAAGAAGACTGCCCGTCAAACGGAATCCCCACCAGTATGGGCGTTCCCGAATTCTTGTTCATCATTGCATCGTTCTCCAGTGCCGTCTCCAACGGCTGCGAGGTGAAATTAAGAGTTCTACAGCGACGACCCGAGACCCTCTGGCAATCTGTGCACGGCTGTAAACGTAAATTTACACTCGACCATCGAAGTGGGGGGCAAGGTTATGTATGCGTTCTAAGCCTCCTAAGTGTCTATCGTGTTCCGCATTCCCTTCACGTCAGATCTACGGCGCCTTACCCCTACGGACACGAGACGCTCCCACTGTGTTCTCAGTGGCCTCCGTGGTGAGAATTCTTCGGCTTCGGCCCATTTTCCGCCTCGAATCCTGCACTGACCCCTCGCATCCTTTATCCTAGTAACTGCATTCTTATGACCCCGAAATCAAAGACTTCCAGCACCATCATCGACCGTGCGTCGACCAACGGCTCTAGTCCCGAACGTGAACGTGTCTTTGCCGCCTATCGCCAGTGGGGATATCTCGAAGGCGACCTCGACCCTCTGGGTTTTCTCCGCCCTCGCCCGACGCCTGAACTCGAACGCGACAGCGAATACGCCCGCGAGGCCCGTGCCATCTACTCCAGCACCATCGGCGTCGAAATTAACCACATTTACAATCCCGAACGCCGCCGCTGGATCTACGAACAGATGGAAGCCGGCCCGCAGCAGGAAGAAGACCATCCCCGCATCCTCGATCTCCTCACCCGCTCCGACATTTTCGAGCAAGTCATGCAGCAGCGCTATCTGGGCAGCAAGCGCTTTTCCCTCGAAGGTACTACCGCACTGATTCCGCTTGTCGACGAGGTCCTCGATACCGCCTCACGCCTCGGCGCGATCGAACTCGTTATGGGGATGAGCCACCGGGGCCGCCTCAACGTCATCGCCCACGTCGCCAAGCGTCCGCCGCAAGAAATCTTCGCCGGATTCGAAGACGTAGACCCCCGCAGCGTACTCGGCTCCGGAGACGTCAAGTACCACATGGGCGCGACAGGCGAATACGTCACGAAAAGCGGTGGCAAGGTTCACATCCACTTAGTCTCAAATCCGAGCCACCTCGAAGCCGTCGATCCCGTGACTGTCGGCCGCACTCGCGCCAAGCAAGATCGCACCGGCGAAGGTGGCCGCGAGAAATATCTCCCGCTATTAGTGCATGGCGATGCTGCATTCGCAGGGCAAGGAATTCTCGCCGAGACGATGAACTACGCCGACCTCCCCGGGTACACAGTGGGTGGCACGATCCATGTAGTCGTAAATAATCTGCTCGGATTCACCACCAGCTACACAGAAGAACACTCGACACGCTTCGCTGCTTGCATCGCGCGGCGCCAGTCGATCCCAATTTTCCATGTAAACGCCGAAGACGTCGACGCCGTGGTTCGAGTCGCCCGTATGGCGACCCAATTCCGCTATGAATTCGGCACTGACGTTGTGATCGATCTCATCGGTTATCGGCGCCACGGACACAGCGAAGTCGACGATCCCACCATCACCCAGCCGCTGCTCTACAAAAGGATCAAAGAACATCCCCCGCTCTGGGAAATCTATGCTGACGACATCGGCGACACCGACGCGCAGGCGAAAGCCGATGCGATCAAAGCCGAGTTCGAAGCTGCCCAGAAAAAAGCCGGCAGCATCAAGCACAAGCCGCTCCTCCGGGAACTTCCAATGTACTGGGACAAGTATTTCGGAGGCCTTCATCGCGATGAATACGAGGTCGAGACGGGACTCAACCCCGAAGAGATCTCAGAACTCACCACGAAGCTAACGACCTATCCCGAAGGCTTCAACATTCATCCGAAAGTGAAAAGGCTCTTGGAGCAGCGCGCCGAAATGGGCGCGGGCAAGCGTGCCGTCGACTATGGCATGGCCGAGGCTCTTGCGTTTGCCAGCCTGGTGAAAACCGGCACTCACGTTCGCATGTCTGGCCAGGATTGCCGCCGGGGCACCTTCAACCAACGTCACTCGGTTTTGATCGATATCGAGAACGAGAACGAATACGTCCCACTCGAAAACATCGCCGCTGGTCAGGCGCGCTGCGAAATCTACAACTCCACGCTCTCCGAAGCTGGAGTCCTCGGTTTCGAATACGGATACAGCCGCGACTATCCCGAGTCACTCGTTCTTTGGGAAGCCCAGTTCGGCGACTTCGTCAACGTCGCGCAGGCCATCATCGACCAGTTCATCAGCGCCGGAGAAGCCAAATGGAACTTGCTATCTGGACTGGTGATGCTGCTCCCGCACGGCTACGAAGGTCAGGGGCCCGAGCACTCCAGCGCGAGAATCGAGCGCTTTATCCAGCTAGCCGCGAAACACAACATCCAGGTCGCGCAGCCTTCTAACGCCGCGCAATATTTCCACCTTCTGCGCCGCCAGGCCCTGCGCCATTGGCGTAAACCGCTGGTCGTCTTCACTCCAAAGAGCATGCTCCGCCATCCCGACGCCAGCTCTCCCATCGAGGACTTCACCCACAAAAACTTCCTCAACGTCATCCCCGACGCCACCGTCGGAGAAGCCGAGCGCATCCTCATCTGCACCGGCAAAATCGGCCACGAACTTCAAGCCGAGCGCAAGAAGCGAAAAGACACCAGTACAGCAATCGTGTTCCTCGAACAGATGTACCCATTCCCTGAGCAGGAAGTGATTGCCGAGTTCGACCGTCACGGCAAACACGCCGACATCGTCTGGGTACAAGAAGAGCCGGCGAATATGGGAGCTCTCTTCAACATGCTCCCGCGCCTGAAGCGTATCGCCGGAGACCGCCCGGTGCTGAGCGTAAAGCGAAGCTCAGGCCCAAGCCCAGCAACGGGAAGCTCAAAGGCTCACGAAGTGGAACAAAAAACGCTCCTGACGTTAGCCTTCACAATCAAGTAAGCACGAGCCCTCACCACAACATTGTCATGCTGAGCGTAGCCGGAGTGCAGCGAAGCGGAACTACGGCGGAGTCGAAGCATCCCTACCCTGGAAAAAACTGCCGCCACCCAGTGGCATGCGTCTTCACCCAGGTCGTTCCGTCACTGCCTTCCCTCCAGCTCCCGGCAGCTTCCGCTTCTCCTCTCCCGATAACAACTCGTCAAGGCTACCGTAGGCATAAATCGTCGGCGCATGATTCTGCATCAGCCCGCCCGTATCTGCAGTCGGACCGTAGTTGCTGTGGAGTTCCCTTCCCAACATCCGCAGCATCGCCATCAATTGCCCGCGATGATGCGAAGTATGCGTCATCCGCCGCACCATGACCCATGCCCGCGACCGAGGCACTTCGAAAAACTTTACTTCCTCTTCCCACCAGGACTCAGCCTTCTCTCGCAGGGCTACCAGTCGCTTTCCACTATCCTCCGCGTATCGCCGGATAAACTCCATCCTGCTCTCCTGAGCAGGCAGCGGAGGTGCGCCCACATCAATCCCCAGCATGTTGCGGAACCAAAAGTCCTCGCTCACGCACTGATGCACCATCTGCTCATGCACGCTGCGGCCCCGCGAATCACCCTCCCGAGGACGCACCGGCAAATCCTGATCCCGAAACTCACTCCACACGCTGAGCACTTTGACCCGCTCAGTAGCGTAGGTCTCAATCAGAAATAGATATCGCATAGAAGCAAATCTTACTGCGAATCGACCCGTGTGGCGCGGGCACCCTGCCCGCGTCTAACCACGAAATCAAACGAGTAAATCCAGAGGTGCTCAACCCGGAAGGAGGGTAATTCAGAATCAAACGGGATCATGACGCACGAAAACGATCCATGATTTTGTCATTCCGACCCTCAGCGAAGTCGAAGGGAGGAGTCTGCTGTTTGCTGGCAGCATATCTGCTGTAGGCGACGACGGATTCCTCGACGGCTTTGCCGTTTCGGAATGACAACTTCACCCAAACACACGTCAGCCCGGGACGCATCCCGGGCTGGAAGGGATCAAATTTGAGAATCTGAAGCGATTTTCTACGGCCAGCGCTTCGCGGTATCTTCCCATCCCGCAGCCCGCACCGGTTGTGGCGCAGGGATCGCCGGAGGCGACGGAACCGGAATGCGTGCCGTCTGCGGAGCATTCACCGCAGTCGCCAGCGCCGGTTTCGCAATCTCAGAAACGCTCTCTTTCTCTTCGGACAGCAAAGGAGCCACAAGCCGCAGCGCCTCAACCTCCTTCTCCAGACGCGTCAGTTCCATCTCCTTTTGCCGCAATACTTCATAGACGTTTTTCATAGTCAGGGCCACCCGCACGGATTCGTTAGTTCCTAAACCTTCTTCCGAACTCTAGCAGAGTTGCCCTGCTTGTCAAGGCTCTTGGATGGTTCTGGAAGTACACCAAACAGGCATGAATTATGGAGGTACGGCCGACTTCGACCTTGCAGGATTATCGAAATTGGCTTAGAACCGTCTGGATCTACCGAAGGTAGAACACTGCGGTAGCCACTGCAGCGATGACCAGCAAAACGAGGAGGGTGTATTTATTGGCGGATAGCCAGGATTGCGATGGCGCCACACCCGCGCTCAATACAAATTCGGGGGCCGAGCCTTGATGAGCCTGCGACATCGGCTCCGATGCGGTCGCGACAGCCGCTGCAGATTTGGTGTCCGCAGCAACTTCGTTCGAAATCTTGGCTGGCTCAATCTTATTCGAAGCAAATTGGGTGCGGATCGCAACGCCAATCGCGGTTGAATCCGAAGAGGTCGATGCCATCTTCGCCATGCCAGGAGCGGCGGCTGCCGAAGCATGTGCACCGGTCTTTGAAGACGAGGTTCCTGCTGTACTCGAGTCACCGGAACGCGTTGGCCGCGGCCGGAGCTGCCCACGCCACTTCTTTTCCTCACATTCCACGCAAAGCATACGCCCAGCAGAAACGGGGAATCCGCATGCCTCGCATTTCCGCAACTGACGCAACATCGGAGGCACATGGCTCTGGTCAGTTTCCTCCGCAGAATGCAACGCTTCGGGTTCAGAACTCACCGTTGCCGACCAAAATAGAGATTTCTTGGGAGGACTGATGGGCTCGGAAGCCGGGTTCGCAACTTTCTCCGCAGCCTGCTGCACGGTCAAAGTCTCGGACGCCGGAAGGTTCATCTCTGAAGCCGGCACCGCCTTTGCTGGCACGGCTTCCCCTAACTTGGCGGCGTCGACCACCAGATCGCTGACGAACTGCCCTTCCCGTGCTCCCGGCCCGGTAATCTTGCTCGCGGCATTTCCCACTTCCGCCAATTTTTTCGGTAGACTTTCACTCGCCTGTGCCAGCCGGACCGCCGTCTCTACCATCTGGCTAAGCCGCTGTATCGCCGAAAGGTCGCGCTCGCCGAACGCATGCGCCCTCCCCGAAAACAGCTCAAAGACGCCCAGTACCTGATCGTCATTGACCACAGGCATCACGACCACCGATGCGATTCCAAGCTGCCGGCACACCTCTCGATTCACGCGCGCATCGCGCTCGGCATCGTCACAACGCAAAGCACGTTTGGTTCGGACGCTCTCCCCAGAGAGTCCAAACTCAGTCGACAACAACGCCCCCAACTCCGGCGCGTTCGTACCTGTGCTGGCCCGGCATAGCATGTCAGCCATCCCGTCGCGCCTTAATGCGATTGCCGCCCCACTCGCTCCAGTAATGTATTGTGCACGGTCCGCAAGCAACTGCAGCGCAGCATCCAGATCGCGCTGTGCTATCTCGACGAGAGATTGTCCGCCGTCGTCCCCGGGAAAGCGCACGGCAGTCGTTGCGAGCGCCGAGTGCGCCTGCGCCGCAGCCAACGCCGCCGAGATCCTCTGCGGACTACGGGTTGTTGTGTTCTTCTGTTCCAACAGTCTGCGCCGCGGCCCTAATTCAGTCCCGGTCTCCTCTAACTGATACGAAGAATGAAAGATGCGTACTTCTGGAGTCTCGCTCGCCAGCGGATATGTGTCAAGATTTCGGCCGCGCAGAAGTGCTACGCCAAAAGTGCATGGAAGGCAGCAGTCAGCACTCAGACAAAAGTCGGCGACTGCAGCGGACGTAGGATAAAGCGAGGCCGAGTCAAGCAGGTAGGTGAGTGTACGAGACTTCAGGTTGGCCAAATGCCGAATGCTGAGTGCTGAATGCCAACCACCAATTGCTAATGGCTAAACGCTAATTGCCAACCGCCGCCGTCGTCCGCGCAAAGCCGCCTGCGCCAACCCATTCGCCTCGGCATTCATTTCCCGACTCACGTGAGAGATGGAAAACGCCAGCGACCGCGCCAGTTTTCGGCAGGTCCAATGCAGAGAATAGAGCCGCGCACTGCGGCAAATATACTCGCCTGTCATCTGCCGTACGACAACCTCGGAATCTGAATAAACATGCAACTTCCGCGCGTTGCGCGCGATTGCGTATTGCAGGGCCTCCATCAGCGCCGCGTATTCGGCGACATTATTGTCCTGGTGACCGATCCATTTCGCGATTCGGACAGGACCATCTTCGCCCCCGCAAATGACCACCCCAATGCCTGACGGCCCGGGATTCCCCAAGCATCCGCCATCAACATATGCAACGAATTCTGCCATCACTTCCCTGAGTTGCCGGCTCGCTGGAAGGCTTCTTCCTCTACTCATAGGGAACGATGCGCTTAACCGTTTGTGTCGTCAAGACGATTATTTGATTCCCTTTCAGCACTTTCCAGTTTACTCATCGC
Organism: Candidatus Sulfotelmatobacter sp.; assembly: GCA_035264195.1. Lineage (GTDB taxonomy): Bacteria > Acidobacteriota > Terriglobia > Terriglobales > Acidobacteriaceae > Sulfotelmatobacter. The sequence continues at coordinate 22,859 of DATFQQ010000063.1, forward strand.
TTTGTGAAATTTGTTGTGCAAAACAGGGAAGAATTTTCGTCACTTGTGCATAACTTTCAGCCTTGCAGTCATTTGCGTTTGCGATTATGCACAGCGATCGCGTCATCGACTGCACCAATAGTTTGCGTTGACGTTTTTGAATGCTGTGTTAACTTTACTTCCGTCGACGGTTGAAAGGGTTGGCACAATAAAACGAGCCAGTCCAAAGTAAACTGAGTGATCAGCCGGGCGGGGCGACCTGCAAGGCGACCGGACCTGAAAAAACCGACGGATCTGCGAGGGTCAGTTGGGGTTCGGAACTGCGAAAGCAGCGATCACATCAAGGGGCTGTGACGGTACATGGTTCCACGTTGTTAACTCCCTCGCAGGAGTTGGCGGCTAGGCCATAACCAATGTCACGGCCCTTTCAATTTTTTCCCACCCGAATTACCATTCCCCTCCAGATCTACTGATAGCCCTGTACTCGCCTTTACGAAAAACTCCGCTTGAGGTTCGCCTGATGAGGTTGCGCTTGCTTCTCTCCTTGGTTTGTTCGCGGCACGCGTCGCGTCTCCTCCGACCCAGCCTGTCTTGTTGGAACACAGGCAAGATCTCCCTGCACGGTCTCTCCGCTCTGTTCGTCACTGTTTGTCTTGCCGTTGCTTTGCTCCGAGCGCAAGAACCTAAGCCGCAAGGCCACTATCTCTTCGCTTGGACAGGCGACGTCGCCGGAAAAGGGAACGACTTTCTCACGGTGATCGATGCGGATCCTTCCTCGCCATCCTATGGACACCTGATCACCACACTCGCCACCGACCAGAAGACCGAGCTCGTCCATCACACCGAATACACCATGCCGGCTAGCGGTATGCTCTTCGCCAATGATCACTACGCTGGGCGCACCTTTATTTTCGATGTCCGCAACCCGCTCCATCCCAAGACGGTGACATCCTTCACCGACATGGATGGCTACATGCATCCGCATTCCTACCTCCGGCTGCCCAACGGACACGTGCTCGCCACCTTTCAGCATTCGCATCACGAAATGGATGCCAAGTCCATGGGCAAAAGTGGGGGGCTGGTCGAAATCGATGACACCGGCAAAGTGATCCGCTCAGCGAGCAGTTACGATCCTGCGTTTCCCGATGCCCAGCTAACGCCCTACGGCTTGGTTGTTCTCCCAGATCTTGACCGCGTCGTGTCGACAGACTCCTCCATGCACCTGGAGGGCATATTCCGCGGTGTAACTTACCAAATCTGGCGGCTATCAGATCTCAAGCTGCTCAAAACGGAATACTTCGATGTCGGCGACAACCGGTATGCACAGGTCGGTCCGCAAGAGCCACGTCGCGGTCCCGACGGAAGCGTTTTTGTGCAGACCCTAAGCTGCGGACTCGAGCGCATCACCGGCATCGATTCGAACCAGCCACACTCGCAACTGGTGTACACATTTCCCGGTGACTGGTGCGGAGTTCCTACCGTCGTAGGACATTATCTGATTGAAGGCGCACCAAATATTCACAGTCTCATCGTGCTCGACATCGCCAACGGCGACAAGCCCTCCGAGGTGGCAAGACTCGCCTTGCCCAGCGACTATCGCCCTCATTGGACGGGATGGGACCCAAAAACCAGCCGGCTGGTCGTCACTCCCAGCAACACAGGGGATTCCCGCTTGTACCTGGTCAAATTCAACCCTCAGACCGGTGCGATTTCGTTGGACGAAACGTTTCACGACTCCGATGGAAAACTTGGCTTCAATTTCGCCGACCGCGACTGGCCTCACGGGTGGAAGGGATCCGCACTGCCTCACGGTGCTGTATTTTCGCGTTAAGCAGGCGCTTTTTTGTCTGCGGTCAACAAGCGGCCAAGCCAGTCCCAGACCCAAGTGCCGATATGGGAGGCCCTTTCCCGAGTGCTAGAAAATCGATTTACTAATCTCTCTCCCACTGTGCAATAATTTGTCACCGTAAGAATTTCCGCGATCAGGCACACGCCTGTCCGGAGACCACTTCAGCGTTCTGTGAGGCGAACAATCTAATGTCCAAGAATCCCCTGTCCCGCCGCCAATTCATGCAGATCGGTTCCGGCGCTCTCGTTGCCACCGGTGTCGCCAAGTCCGTCCTGCAACCGCGCACGCTTCATGCCTCGACGCGCCCGGTTGCCCCCAGCGACACCGTCCGTTTCGCTTCCGTCGGAACCGGCATCCGCGGGTGCGAGCATCTCGAAGCTTCCTTGCGCGTTCCCGGAGTGCAATGCGTTGCCCTTTGTGACCTTTATGACAGCCGTCACAACGCTGCACAGGAAGCCGTAAACAACTCGAGTTGCCCCACGACCCGCGACTACCGCTCAATTCTCGATCGCAAAGATGTCGATGCCATTATTCTCGCCACCATGGATCACAATCACCGGCACATTTTTGAAGATGCTTGCGCCGCCGGCAAAGACGTCTACTGCGAAAAACCAATGTCACACACCGTGGAAGATGGCCTCTCCATGGTCGAGGCCGCGCACAAGCACAACCGTATGATCGCCGTCGGCAGCCAGCGCGTCAGTTCGGTGCTCTATGCCAAGGCGAAAGAAATCTATGACTCCGGCAAACTCGGCGACGTCTTTGCCATCAACGCTTATTGGGACCGTAACTCGCCCAGTGGCGCCTGGGTCTATCCCATCCCGCCGAATGCCAGCGAGCAGACCATCGACTGGACTTCGTTCCTGGGCAACGCTCCAAAGAAGGCTTTCGATCCGGTGCGTTTCTTCCGTTGGCGCTGCTTCACCGACTACGGCGAGGGACTCGGTGGCGATCTTTTCGTGCATCTGCTGTCCGGCATCCACTTCATCACCAGCACCAACACCCCGGCATCGCGCGCCATTTCGAGCGGAGGCCTCTTCCACTTCAAAGATGGCCGAGAGTTCCCCGATTTGATCGAGACGATGTATGACTATCCCAACTTCCGCGTCACGCTCCGCTGCAATCTGAACAATAACGGCGGAGAGTTCATCGCCTTCTACGGCAACAAAGGCACGATGATCATCAAGGACAACACCTTGAGCTATAAGCCGGAAGACACTCGTCCCGAGCCCGAAGGCTATTCGATCTATGGATGGCCGAAGGATCTTCGCGACGGATACCTGAAGAAGTGGCACGACGAGCATCCGGATACGCCGGCCCTGCAAGCCAAGGTCGACGATACGGGTGAAAGCTACGTCACGCCTCCCGGTTACAGCGACACCGTGGACCACCAGGCAAACTTCTTCAACGCAGTTCGCACGCGCAAGCCGGTTGTGGAGAACGAAATGTTCGGTAACAACACCTCGATCGGCTGCCACCTTGCGAACTTCGCCTACTTCAACAAGGCGGTAGCGGTGTGGGATCCATCAGCCAAGAAGATCGTAAAAGGCTAGCTGGAGCAGAAAGATCAAACCAAAAGCGCCCCACTCCTCGCGTATTCTGTGCGTGAGAAGTGGGGCTTTTGATTTTTTCCATTGAAGGAAAGCCCGCAGCATTCCATCTTGAATCTAACTGTACTATGTGTAATAGTACAGTCCGATGATTCCCTTCCGCGTCGAGTTTCGGCCCGGCATCTCGATCTGCGAACAGATTGTCTATGCGGCGAAGAAGGCGCTCATCTCCGGTCAGATCCGGCCCGGCGATCCATTCCCCTCGGTGCGTTTGCTGAGTAGAGAACTAAAGATCAATCCCAATACAGCACATAAAGTGGTTGCGGCGCTCTCTGCCGACGGATTGCTGGTAACCCAACCTGGTATCGGCACGGTTGTGGCAGCGCTTCCCGAAGCACGGAAGTCCGAACGCGCGCAGTTGTTAGGTCCTGATATCGAACAACTCGTCGTAGAGGCCAAAAAGCTGGGAATCGAATGCGAGGATGTTCTCGCCTCCGTCGCGTCGCATTGGAAGCGGCTGACCGCGAGGACAGAAAGGGGACGCGACAAGGAATGACTTCCGCCATCCAGACTGACACTCTCGTCAAGCAGTTCCGCCGAGTGAACGCCGTTCAGGGGCTGACTCTGAATGTTCCCCTGGGTTCCGTCTATGCCCTTGTAGGACCGAACGGAGCCGGCAAAACGACCGCAATCAAGATCCTGATGAACATCATTCGGGCAACGAGTGGCCATGCCGAAGTGTTGGGCGTTGACTGCGCCCGGATTCGCGGCCGTTATTTCGAATCGATCGGCTATGTCTCGGAAAACCAGGAAATGCCCGGGTGGATGACCGTAGGCACACTTCTCAACTATCTTCGGCCGTTTTATCCCGCTTGGGACGCAGACTTGGAAGCCGATCTAGTCAGACAATTCAATCTTCTCTGTGATCGCAAGCTCCGTCATTTGTCGCGTGGCATGCGTATGAAGGCGGCCCTGGCCAGTTCGCTCGCGTATCATCCCAAGCTCATCGTGCTCGATGAGCCATTCACCGGGCTTGATCCTCTCGTTCGAGACGAGCTGATTCAAGGCCTGCTCGACCGCGTTGAAGAATCAACAATTTTTGTTTCGTCGCACGACCTCGCCGAAATTGAAACCTTCGCCAGCCATGTGGCTTACATCGAGGAAGGCAAGCTGCGTTTTGCTGAGGAGTTGGGCAGTTTGGCAAGTCGCTTTCGCGAGGTCGAGCTGACGTTCGAATCGCCGCCGGTCGTTCCACAAAGGAAGCCGGAGAATTGGCTGCAACTTAGCGCGTCAGCCGCTGTCGTCCAGTTTACTGACTGCCGATTCGATTCCGATCGCACAACGGCGGACATACGATCAATTTTCGGTGAGCCGCAGAATGTGACGTTTTCTCCCATGTCGTTACGCTCAATTTTTCTTGCGATGGCGAAGTCCGGCCGCAATTCGGATTAAAGAGAGGCCCCGAATGAATCAGGTCTGGAACATATTTCGCAAAGACGTCCGCCACCACTGGCCCGAGATCGCGGCATCCCTTGCGCTGCTTGTTGCGTTCGCGTGGTTTGAGATTCGCAGCTGGAGTCAGTTCGGTGACGCTGCCACGGGGGCGGCGGCGGTGGATGTTTTGTTCTTTTTTAGGTCACGGATGCTACCGGGGCTCGTTAGCTTCCTGCTTCCGGTCTCCTGGATATTTCTGATCGTTCGCGGTGTTCAAGGTGAGTCACTTGTTGGCGATCGACAATTCTGGCTGACTCGGCCCTACGACTGGAAGCAACTGCTCGTCGCCAAGATCCTTTTTGTGCTCGCGTTCATCAATTTGCCATTCCTTGGCATGACTGTCTTCCTTCTGACGCGCGCCGGCTTTCCTCCGGCCCACTATGTAGTGGGGCTGCTCTGGATGCAGTGGTCGTGGATTCTCTTTCTATTCCTGTGGACGGCTGCCTTAGCCTGCGTCACGAAAAACATTTCCCAGATGCTTCTAGCTGTACTGTTCGTTGTGCTCTATGTGATCGGCACTTCGGCAATCTCGTCAGCAATCCGCCATTCGAACTTTTCCGGTAGTGTCGATTCGCTCTCGGGTTTTATTGTGATCGGCACCGCCGTAGCCGTAATTCTCATTCAGTATTCCCGCCGAAAGACCGCTCTTTCGCGGTGGCTGACTGTGGGAGTGTGCGCCTTGCTCGCCGTAGCCTCGGTGGCTTCTGAATTGGCCCCTCCGGACACCTCGCGGATTACGCGCGAATACCCCCTATCAAGTGGGCCCCCGCCGGTCGACCTCGCTCTGGCGAAATCCGAGCGGCACGATGGCGAATTCTCTCCTATTTACAACGGCGAGGTATCGGTCCTATTCCCCTTAACCGTTGGCGGGATTCCCAATGATTCGTTCTTGAACCTGGACGGGATGATCGTGACTCTGACGAAGGGCAATGGATTCCGTTGGGATACCGGCTGGCGAGGGACTGGCCTACAGCTGTTTCCTGATCAGAAGTCTGCTCAGATCGGTTTTCAGATCAAGCAGAATATCTTCGACCAACTTAACTCAGGACCTGTTACAGCCCATTTCCTGCTCGCCTTCACAATGTACCAAAACAAGAATCAACGACAGTTCATCGTGCCAAGTGGCGAATTCAGGCTCCCCGAGCTTGGACGGTGCTCGAGTGAGAACCAATACCGGACAGGGATCCAATGCCTCACTCCTCTGCGCAGACCAGCCTTTCTTCTCATCACGTCCGAAATTGCCGCCAGCCCTTGCCCACGCGGCGATACCGGGACTCCATCTCCACTCGGAATATTCGCCCGTGCCTCTGTGCAAGGTGGCCCTGAGCCCGCCGAGATGGGCATCAGTCCACTGCACGAGGTTCCCATTTCCCTTTCAAGTTGGGAGTGGTCTCCCGGCCGAGTCGTTACCCCGGGAATCTGTCCCGGAACTCCGCTCACGCTCAGCAACCCCGAAGTCGAGGGACGCCACCGCATTGAGTTAGAGCTCGATAACCTTTCCCTCAATGATTTCCGCGAGCGTCTCCCCGTCACCCGAATGCTCAGCAGCCGCTAGGATTTTTGAAGACGACCGGGATTTAAGACGCCACGCGCCGTTGAAGGCCAGCCTCATTGAACAGTTTCAACCGCTCGTAGACCACGTTCTGCACCGCTTTGAACACTCCCGGCAACACCTTGTATGGAGCTACTTCAGACGTGTTTTCGAGCGCCGATTCCAGTCCGCGCCGCCATGCGATCCGCAGCTCCGTGTTGATGTGAATGACCGTTATGCCTGCAGCGATCGCTCGCCGGAAATCGTCATCATCGGTGCCAGATCCGCCGTGCAGCGTGAGAAATATGCCTGTCGCACTCTTGATTTCACGAATGCGTTGGATGTTCAACCGCTTTTTCTCCTCGCCCGTGACCATGCTCTTCAACAGCCCATGCATGTTTCCGACCGCTGGAGAAAGAATGTCCACCTTAGTTGCATCGACGAATTGTTTCGCTTCTGCCGCTGTCGTCAGCTGGCCAATTCCCTCCGGCCGTCTTTCGAGAATTTCGGATCCCGATCCGATGTAGCCAATCTCGCCTTCGACCAGGATGTCGGGATCGATGGACTTGGTCGCTTCCACCGCTTGCCTTGTCTCAGCAATATTCGTTTCAAGCGGCAGTTCAGAACGGTCGAACACGATTGCGTCGAATCCGGCTCCGGCTGCCTCTTCTGCCTTTGCCAACGAGTGAGTATGATCGGCGTTCAGATAGATCGGATACCCCGTCTCATCGCGAATGCTTCGCACCAGCGAGGCGGCCTGCCGCACTCCCATGAACGCTCGCTCGCTTTCGGATGCCCCGGCCAGCACGGGAACACCAAGATCTCTCGCCGCGCTGAAGATCGCTTGCAGTGTCACCAGGTCGGAAAAGTTGAAATGTCCCACCGCAACTCGATTTCGCTCCGCTGTCGCCAACACCTCACGCAGGCTTTGCATAAGACCCATCTCCCTCGGGGGCCGCTTAACGTCCAATCGAACATCCTCGCCGGAATGTGCAAGAGAGCCGTGGAAGGCGGCGTGGAAGAGCGGCCCTTCAAGGGCCGCGTTAGGGCACAATTAATGACCGGGCTTTGGCCCAGTGTCATTTTTTCCGCGGCAAATACTTCTTATCAATTGATGCAACAACCACGTAATTCGGATCCACCATTTCGTTGAAATGTACTCTGGCGACCTTCGACAACAATTCGTACGCATCCATCTCTGACAGTCCGTAATCGCGATGGATCCACTTCACAAGTTCGGTCAGTGCAATCCGCGCCGCATCGTCCACTGGACGATACGCGCCTACCGTCATGATCGCGTTGTCATTCTCAAACTGCGGCCAATCGATCGTGCGTCCTTTGATCACGCTCACTTGTACGCGTGCCTTTAACGGCACCTCGATCGCTGATCCCGCTGCTTCTCCATCGCCCATCGCGGCGTGTCCATCTCCCAAATAGAGAAGTCCGCCCTTTACGTTCACCGGAAAATACACCGTGTTCCCGACACTCGCCTCCGGAGAATCCATATTCCCACCAAACTCCGCCGGAACAATCGAGCTGCGTGCTTCTCCACTCGCCGGAGCAACACCAATGCACCCGAAGAACGGATGCATGGGAATCGACACTGAAAAGTCCGAGTCGAGAGCCTTAAATGTCGCCGTGTTCGCCGCGTGATCGATGTGATAAAACCACACTTTCTCCTGCCACGGCGCCTTCTCAAGCACCGGCGTGTACTTCGATGAATTGATCGAGCCGAAGCCTGGGGAGAACGCACCCACGCCGTATTCGCCATCGACCTGCAAGTCGAGAATCTTTACGGCAAGCGTGTCCCCAGGCTCCGCCCCTTCAACATAAAACGGACCCGCCAGCGGATTGTCACCCTTAGCCATATCGAGCGTGTCGCCCGGCTTCTTTAATCCGTTGCCAAAGCAATCCAGGGTGTTCGTGTCGAGAATGTCGCCCTGCTTTAAATGCAAGACGGGCTCAGCTGTAGCAAACAGGTACTTCACGTTGGCATTCGTCGTTGTGTAATGCACAACGTTCTGCGCCGACATCGAACAAAGCAGAAGAAACACGACACCAGCTACCGTTGGAATGCGCACAAGGTCCCCCGTAGTGAACTGGAATTGCAAGATTGTCGCACAAGGAGGTGACGAACAGTTCATCCGCGTGGCGGAAACGCCGCTTTCAAGACCGCGCCAAGCGTCCGAATGGCTTCAGGGTTGCTAGTTCGCGATCTTCTTCTGCCGAACGTAAAATCGCTTCACCTTCGCCCGGTTGCCACACTTCGTCATGTCGCACCAGCGGCGGCGATGATTCTTGCTCTCATCCAGAAACAACCACTCGCACGTTTTCGAGGCACACGTGCGCACAAATTCCAGCCGATCTGAGGCCAGCAATTCCGCAGCGTCGCGTGCGATCGGCCATAAGGGCGCGAACAGTTCGTGCTCCGGAACGTCGAACCTCCATTCGAAGCGACCCTTGCCTGGAATAAGTTTTAGATGCTGCAACGACTCCTGCACATGCTGGTTGAAGACAATCAGCGCAGCTGAAGGCACCGGTTTTCTTCTTACGACGGCGTAGAAGATCTCGCTCAGCGCCTCGCGCAGATGAATCGCAGATGCCAGTGCCCGCTGAGCCTCTTCCGGGTGCTGCATGCTCCACGCGAATAAGCGATCCACCTGCAAGTCGCTGATGATTCCCGTGTCCTCGCCAAACCGCGCGAGATCGATGTAGCTCTTCAGAAGTTCTTTCGGCTCGCCGCTAAAGCGGTCGTCGAGCGTGTTTACGAAATCCAGGCACACCGGTCCGCCCATCAATTCAAAACGCGGTGATCTTCTCCTTTTGATTTGTTCCGTGTGAAGCATTTCTTCTCTGATCATTATGTAACCATTAAAACCATGTTGACAAGTTAGTATTGGAATCGTATTCTAAACCTAACTTATAAACAACATTTTGGAGGTTAGAACAATGTCTACTTACGAACCCTCCCAAATGCTGGCTCTGATCCACAACCGCAGACTAGCCCGAGCCAAACTCGCCGAAGTGAAGATGGTAAATATAGGAGGTAGACCTGTGATCGTGCCGACGCCAAATTCCGCTGCTCAGAAGCGCAAAGATTCCATCAAGGTGGTGCTTGCGTTTCTTGCGATCTACATCGTCTGGGGATCGACCTATCTGGCGATTCGCTACGCGGTGGAGACGATTCCGCCTCTGGTCACGGCAGGCATTCGGCACACGATTGCCGGCTCGATCCTGTTGGTGTGGGCGATGGCGCGCGGATACCGTCCGCGCCGTGAGCATTGGCTTGCCGGAAGCATTGTTGGCGCACTCTTCTTTCTTGTTGGCCATGGCACGCTGCACTGGGCCGAACAGCAAGTAGCATCAGGCTTGGCTGCGTTGCTGATAGCGACCGAGCCCATGTTCATTCTTGTGCTGGCGTGGCTCAGCGGACAGCAGAAGATCAGCCGGCTTAGCGCGCTAGGTCTGGCGTTTGGTGTGGCGGGCGTCGCAATTCTTACCGGCGTGGAGCTCTCTTCAAAGGGTGCCAGCTTGATCGGAATGCTGGCTGTGCTCCTTGGTTCATTGGCGTGGGCCGCGGGTGTAGTCATCTCCCCAAAACTCAAGCTGCCAACCGATGCGCTCGCGCGCACCGCCGTGCCTCTAGTTTGCGGAGCCGTGATGCTGCTCGCCGCCGCGGGAGTCACTGGCGAGTTTCATTCACTGCATTGGTCCGCCATCTCTCTCAGATCTATTCTGGGCTTGGCATTCCTAATCGTCTTCGGATCGATCGTCGCGTTTACGGCCTACACGTGGCTCTTGCAGCGTTGTCCGCCAACGTTGGTGGCGACACATACATATGCCAATCCAGTTGTGGCGGTGCTTCTGGGATGGCTCCTCGCTTCTGAGCCCCTGACGGCACGCGTGGCACTCGCCTCCGTCGCAATTCTGGGCGCAATCGTGCTCATCCGCAAAGGTGAACGCGTAGCCGAGCGCCGAGAGGTGGTGCCCGTTTCCAGTGAAGTGAAATCGTCCGCACAGTGTGCTTAGCAAGCATGTGCATTTCACTTTTTTCAGTTCCCTCGAGGGGCCGGAGTTGGCGGACCCGATCACTCATTTCACCTCGGTCCGAGGTCTGGGGTCCGAGGTCCTCTTTTTGCACGCCAGCCGTACGTACCAGCAATTACCTACGTCATCTTTCGGCGAAAGCGACCATGAGCCTAGCATTTTGTTAGAACTGCCGGGCTGTTAGGGATACCGCCGAATAGGAGCAAAATCAGGCGGGGAGAAACTCTGAGAAATCAGAGTGACCTGCGAGGATCCTTCGCTCGACCGGAAACAGCCCACTCTCCTTCTCATTTCATTTTGGAGCTGAAACTCCTAACCCCAATGCCGAGAACAAAGTATGACGCTCTGCCCGTCCATCGGCTACGTTGTCCGCATGAAAGACATTCAACGTAACGAAAACGGCTTTGCCGTCACTATTTCAAAGACAGCACGGTAAGACGCTGTCATCGATGGTGCATTGTTCTGGTCGAAGAGCCCGAAAGTTATGGGTTACTGAGTTTTTGTCGTAGCTACAACGGCGAGCTCAAGCGAGTCCACGCAAGCCGGGATTGTGACTTCGCTTGAGCCTTGTCGTTTCCCGAAGTTCCTCCGGGAACTCGAAGCGCTCCCTCTCTCTATCGTCGCGTCAAGCGAACCATTCCCAACGGCGCGACCGAGCTTGTACAAATTTCCAGCGCCAAGTGACAACACTCACATCGCCAGGTGACCGTTGTCATTTGGTCATTCTGTAATCGAGGCTTAGGGTTTACCTGGATTCGCAGGACCCTCGCAAGTGAGAACATCAGCGCATTCGCGCTTCCATCGCCGTATTTCTTCCATCCTGACAAATCCATAGCAGAAAGGAGGTCGAACTATGAAGCGATTGCTCATCACGGTCGGCGCTGTCATTCTGATCATGTTCAGCGGCGGCAATGGCATCGCCGCGCCTTCCGCTCACCGCAGCACACACAAGGCAATTCCGAGCGCCGCCCGGCGGATCACCAAATCACCGGCAATCCCTGGAAGTACCTATGCATTGGTGGCCTGGGGTGAACTTGGCATGCATTGTATCGACGGAAAAGATTATTCCGTTTTTTCGGTGCTGCCGCCCTATAACACGATTCATGCGCAATTAATGAAAACAGCGGAGCCGCCAACCCTCATCACAAGCGGTGTCACCATCACGTATCAGGCGACCACCGACACCACGGGGTCTTTTAACAGTTCCAGCGCCGGCAAAACTAATTTCTGGGACAACGCCGCCGTCCTGTTTCTCGCCAATCTGGCCCCAGAGACGGGGCTTGTCGGCTATCAGACGCAAAGCTCGACTCCCTATCCCATGACCTATAACTCGACCGAGGGATATTGGGAGGCGGTTGGGATTCCAACCGTTCCTTACGACGACAAGGGGAATTTCAACCCGTATCCGATGGCTCAAATCGTTGCCAAAGATTTATCAGGGAATGTATTGGCCACCGCCAAAATCGTGCTCGCTGTAAGTGACGAAATGAGCTGCAAGACCTGTCATGTGTCGGGAAGCGATGTGAATGCTCAGCCGGCCAGCGGATGGGTGAACAATCCAGACCCGGCGAAGGATGTGAAATTCAATATTCTTAAGAAGCATGATGACCGCTGGCCAATCTCGAAGTACCTGACTCAACTGAAAACCAACGGCTACACCTATAAGTCTTCCCTCTACCAAACCGCGATGGGCGGCACGCCCGTGCTTTGCGCGGCGTGTCATAGCGACAACGCGTTGGGAGTGGCCGGGATCACTGGTATTCGCCCCTTGACCACCGATATGCACGGTCTGCATGGAAAGCAGATCCTGCTCAGCACCGGCACAACCTTGGATCAGAACAGCAAGACCAACGATTTGAATTCCTGCTACCTCTGCCATCCCGGCGCTGTCACGCAATGCAAACGAGGCGCGATGAACACCCAGCTGTGCGCCGCATGTCATGGCACGCTGACCATGGTGGGTAACGCAACGCGCACTGGATGGCTGGATGAGCCGAGTTGTCAGATGTGCCACAACAACAGCCTGCGTTACACCTCAACGTTCACCTCAAAAGGAGTGTGGCGGCAGACGCAGGATCAGACATTCGCAACGAATCCAAACGTGCCGCTGACCGGCAAGAATCTCTACCGCTACAGCACAGGGCATGGCGACTTGTTCTGCTCGGCGTGTCACGGATCACAGCATGCAGAATTCCCCAGCCTGCAGGCGAATGACAACGTTCTTCCGACGAAGTTGCAGGGCTATGCCGCGAGAATCACGGAATGCGGTGCGTGCCACAGCACTCCGCCGATCACTCCGACGGGGGGCCCGCATGGATTGCACACGATCGGTCAAACCTGGGTGAATGAAGGCGGACACCAAGCCTACGTAGAAGCCTACGGATATCAGTCGTGCGCGTACTGCCACGGCGTGAAGTACAACGGCTCGTTCCTCTCACAAGCGAAAGTGAAACGGAGCTTTGTCGTCGAAGGAGCAAGCAAGAGCTTCCCTGCGTTGCATCAATTCACTTGCTATGACTGCCACAACGGCCCGAATGGAGGATAGAACTAAGCCTCGCGCGAGCATCTGTTACATCAGAAGGAACGCCCCATCTCTCGCAATATGAACGGCGAGATGGGGCGTGTTTCTTGAACTGCAATGGCGATTTCGGCAGTTCGCGGGCAGGAGTGCCCGCGCCACACAAAAAACTTCACCACATAAAACTTAGCCTTTGTGCTCGCGCCGGCGCATGTAGTCGATGAACATCTGTTCTACCGGCCTGTCGTAGGCGATGAGGACGTGGCGAACGGGGCGCCCGCTGACGAAGTGACAGACTTCCTCAGCGAGATTCTTGGCGTGATCGCCGGCACGTTCAAGCGACTGCGTCATGAAGATGACTTGCAGGCTGGCCTGGCGGTGAACATTCTCGGGATTCTCGATATGCCGCAGGAAGATAAGGTTGCGGAGGCGATCCATCTCAGCGTCGGCGCGCAGAACCTCGACCGCTTTGCTGACGTCGCGCTCGGAGAACGCGTCGCCGCAATCGGTCAACATTTTCTCCAGGAGAGTCGCCATCTGGGTCAGGTCGCGGGTGTCTTCCGAGTCGATGCGTCCGCTGACCGAGAGCGCGCTGTTGGCGAAGCTAAGCAGAAGATCTCCGATACGCTCAAGGCCAATCATGAACTTCATGCAGGCGAGGAGTTCGCGGGCTTCGGCCGGGGCGACCTCAGTGATGGCCGTGGTGACTCCGTTATCAATTTCGAGATCGAGGGTATCGAGTTCGCGCTCGCGCTGGCGGAGAGAGTTGAGCAGAGCATTGGAACCGGTAGCGATGCCTTCGGCCGCCGCGCCTGCCGCCTCTTTGGCCATAAGACAGGCCTCCACCGTGCGGCGAACAATGTAATGGTGGGCGGGCTCGGGATTCGGGCTCTTGATCGCTGTACTCATGGGTATATCCGACGGCCGCGAATAGGAGCGACGAGCGGCGTGCCTGGGACCGTCGCCGGTACTCTGCCGTTTGTGGGATCGGATCGCCAACGGCTAAGCATAAAATCTTTCACTCACAGCGCGGTTAATAAGCTGTGAATTTTCGGAAATTTTTAATTGCCCTATGTGCGAGGCAGTTGCAGAGTAGTTAACAACATTTGCGGATTGAGATCAAGGGGTCGCTCCACCAGGGGTGAAGCCCTATTTTTTGGTCGGTCACGCGGCGCTGAAAGCGCTGCTCTTCCACGGCTGTGTCCGCAGCATTGTCCGAGTTCAAATTGTTCCGCGGGGCGTGGGCTTGGGTTTTTCGAAGAGCCAATGATGGCATATGAATGCCGGAGCTACCGCGGAAGAGCGGCCCTTCAAGGTGTCCTGAAAGGGCCGCGTTTTGCGCGCCGACAAGGATGCCCTTTGGGGCCTGTGGTCGTCTTTCCTTAGGCTGTGGGCAGAGTGAATACGAACGTGCTGCCGTGGTTTAATTCGCTTTCGGCGCGGATGGAGCCGCCGTGGGCGCGCATGATGTGCTTGGCGATGGCGAGGCCGAGGCCGGTTCCTCCGGATTCGCGGGATCGGGCTTTGTCCACGCGATAGAAGCGCTCGAACAGGCGAGGCAAGTGCTCCGACGAAATGCCGCCGCCGAAGTCGCGGACATAGAATTCGATTCCCCGCTGGGCGGTACGAGCGCCGAGTTCGATGCGTGCACCGGAGCGTCCGTACTTCATCGCGTTATCGATCAGGTTAGAAAAAACCTGGTGAATAGCCTCTCGGTCGGCCAGAACCAGCGGCAGGGTCTCGGCTGAACCGCTCCCGTTATGGGAGTCGAGAATCTCGAGATCTACCCCTTGGCCGCGGGCAATCTCGCGGAAGCTCTCTTCCGCGTCGTGAAGCAATTCTGCGGGCGGCACGGGCTCGGTTTCAAACCGCGTCTCACCCGATTCCACACGCGCCAGCGTGAGCAAGTCTTCCGTCAAACGAGCCATCCGGGCCGTGTTCTTGCGGATGATTTCCAGAAACTCCCGTGTAGAGCCCGAATTCTCAGGGATCGTATCGAGCAGAGTCTCACTGTATCCCTGAATCGACGTCAACGGCGTACGAAGCTCGTGAGACACATTGGCGATGAAATCGCGACGCGTCTTCTCGACGCGCTCAGTCTCCGTGAGATCCCGCAGCACGGCAACCACGCCGCCGCCTGGCAGAGGAGCGGCGGTTACATCGAAGGCGCGTCCAGGCACGATTGACGTGGCTCGCGCCGTTTTCACTTCTTTACTGCCAGTGGCCGCTTTGACCGTCGCGAGAAAGTCGGGATCGCGGATGGTCTCAACCACCGGGGCATTGAGGCGAGTCCGTTGAGGCACGAGGCGATCCATCGGCTGATTGGCCCATCGGACGAGGCCGTCAGAACTTACCGCAATGACGGCGTCTTGCATGCTGTTGAGCAGGGTCTCAAGCTGTCGCTGGCTCGAGCGAACAGCGGCGAAGCTGAGTTCCACTTGTTCTGCCGAGCGATCGATGGCCGCGGCGACTCGTCCAATCTCGTCGAAGGTTGAATCCTCGACACGGGCGCGAAGATCGCCTCGCTCGATGCGGGCGGCGACGTCGGCGATCCGCTCCAGCCGGCGCGAGGTCCAAACCGACGCGGTTGCGGCGATCAGCAGGGCGACAATAAACGCGACCAACGATCCCCAAAGCAAACGACGCTGGACCTGGGCCTGCACACCCTGAACATCGGAAAGCGGATAAGCCAGGCGGACTGCGCCTCCTGAAATCGGGGCGGCGACGTAGAGAAATGGGATCCCAAGTGTGGCGCTACGGCGCTCGTTTTCCCCGGTCTTCCCGGAGAGAGCGGCGGCGAACTCGACCCGTCTGGCGTGATTCTCCATAATGGCGGGATTGCCCTCGGAGTCAGCGAGCACCTTGCCCGAGGAATCGATGACGGTTGCGCGGGCGCCAGCCGCTTGGCCTTCCTGCGCCGCGATTTCGGTCAGTGAATGGGTGCGATCGATTTCGACACGGTGGGCAAACAGCAGAGTCTTTTGCGTCAGGTTGCGCTCAATTTCCGCGCGGAGCGAGGCCTCCCATGCGCCACCGATCATGACGTCGAGAATCGCGGCGGTCGCGGCGATCACGATCAAGAAGACGGCGAGAAGCTTGAAGAAGATGCGGTTCTTCATCGAAGGCGCTAGGCGGCGTCGTATTTCCCGAGAACAATGGCCATACGTATGAGATCGTTCGCTCCGCCGGAAGAGCGGCTACGCTCAGGATGACGCCTGCAAAATTCTAATTCGAACGCGTCCATCCTGCCATGGGTCACAGCTCTCACTTCGGAGCCTCAAAGCGGTACCCGGCGCCCCGCACAGTTTTCAAGTAGCGCGGATTCTCGGGATCGGGCTCAATTTTTTCGCGGATGCGGCGCACATAGACATCGACCGAGCGCGGCGTCACGTACGCCGTATCGCGCCAGACCGAATCGAGCAGGTGATCACGGCTGAAGACGCGGCCTTTGTGCCGGGCGAAATAGTCGAGCAGGCGAAACTCCGTGGCAGTGGTCGGCACCATGCTGCCACGAACCATGAGCGTCATCGCAGACGGATCGATTTCGATGTCGCCCACCTTCATCGGGCTCGGTGGCAGCGGACGTTCGAAACGCCGTAGCACAGCCTTCACCCGGGCAACGAGTTCTCGCGGGCTGAAAGGCTTGGCAATATAGTCGTCGGCGCCGAGTTCGAGTCCGAGCACGCGGTCCGCTTCGCTGCTTTTCGCCGTAAGAAAGATGACTGGGACCGAGGCGAGGCCTGGCGTCTGACGGATCGTGCGGCAGATTTCGAGTCCATCCTTGCCCGGGACCATAATGTCGAGCACAAAAAGCGCAGGGCGCTGGCGCTCGGCATCAGCAAGAACCGTCGAGCCTGTGGGATAAATGCGAACCACGAAGCCTTCGTTCTCGAGGTGGTGACGAACGAGACGGGAAATATCGGGATCGTCTTCGACAACGAAAATGCTGGGTTTCACACCGATATTGTAACGAAGGGAGTACGCAGCACCTAGTATTCAGTGGCGAATTGGCCGTTGTGGGACGTGGATTTTCATCGGATTTTAACAATCGGGGGCGCAGAAGTTACCACAGAGGACACAGAGTCTCACAGAGACTCAATGGTTGGAAATGATGAGGTTCCCTGCCGCATCGATACGAAAACTGTGAGTGGGTGGAATTACGGTTGTAGCGCTGTATTCGGTGACTACTGCCGGGCCTTTGTAAGTTCGGTCGCGTCTCAGTTCCGGACGGTCACAAACATTCGTCGTTTGTTTCTTGCTATCGAACATGACCAGACCCTTGGGCACGGACAATTCGCTTCGCTTCGCTCGGAGGCGGACGCTTCGGGTGTGCTCAGGGCAAACTGCCTCCGCCCCTACGCGAAACGGATCAGATTTGAGCATAGCGCGAAGGCGGAGGGTTACCAACTCGATCTCTCTGTTGGGATGTACATAGCCGTAGCGGCGTTTATGTTCCTGTTCGAAGTCGCGCAGAAGATCCTTGGTGAGCGGGAGATTTAGCTCGTATCCCTGGCCGCGATAGCGGAGATCGACTGTTCGGTGATAGTCAGGTTTGCGTCGCCAAACTTCGGCAGCAAAATCGTCCTTTGATCTTTTCTCTAATGCTGCAAATTCCCGCCGCAACTTCGCTTGCGGCAGTTCGCGCGAAACGCGCCAGAGGATCGTGCGGGAATAGTCTTTCACGATGTCGCTGGCAAGAATGCCCAGCGCTGAGAGCGCACCGGGAAATGCCGGGACGATGACATGCGGGATGCTAAGGGCCTCGGCCAAGGCACAGGCGTGCAGACCCCCGGCACCGCCGAACGCGACCAGGGCGAACTGGCGGGGGTCGCGTCCGCGTTCAATTGAGACCACGCGGATGGCTTTCTCCATGGTAGCGTTGACGACGCGAATCACCCCGGCGGCAAACTTCTCAAGCGAGAGATTTGAGCCTTGTTTCTTGAGCCATTCTTTGGTGATGGTGCGGGTACGCGCTTCGTCGAGAGTGAAGTCTCCCCCCAGGAACTTTGTCGGACGCAAACGGCCGAGAATCAGATTGGCATCAGTAACAGTGGGCTGAATGCCTCGGCCGTAGCAGATGGGGCCGGGATCGGCGCCGGCTGATTCAGGTCCGACGCGGAGAACGCCGGCGGCATCGAAGCGCGCGAGGGAGCCTCCGCCGGCGCCCACGGTGTGAATATCGAGCATGGGAACGCCAATCGGCAATCCGGCAATCTGCGCATCGGTCGCGAGTTTAATTTCGCCTTCTACGAGAGAAACGTCGGTGGAAGTCCCTCCCATATCGAAGGCGATGATGTTTTGGAATCCACTGGCGCGGGCCGTTGTCGCGGCGCCAACCACGCCGCCGGCGGGTCCGGATAGTACGGTGCGAACTGGTTCACGCGCGGCGGTGGAAAGAGCGGTGATGCCTCCGCTCGATTGCATGACGAAAATGTGTGCCGCGTCCGGAGAGACTGGGGCTAAAGCCCGTCTTTTCGGACTGCCTTTCGCGGCGCTGAAGCGCCGCTCTTCCACGGATGTGCCGGGAGTCGATTCCGCTCGGTCTTCTTTCAACGTCGCTCGGTTTTCCAGACTTCTTAGGTAGCTCTGCATCACCGGTTGCAAGTAAGCGTTGACGACCACCGTCGAAGTGCGCTCGTATTCGCGAAACTCGGGAAGAATTTGGTGCGCGATTGAAAGCGGCACTGCCAGCGCGTTTAGCGCCTTGGCCACGGTTTGTTCATTTTTCGCATTTGCAAAGCAAAACAGCAATGAGATCGCCACGGATTGCGGTTTGGCAGATCCAATTTTCTCAGCGAGAGCGCGTAATTCATCACGCGTCGGCTCGGTCAGGATTTCGCCATTGCATCCGGTTCGTTCGTTGATGCCGAACCGCAGATCCTTCGGAACAAGCGGCTCGATTCGATCGAAGAAGAAGTCATAAAGCTTGGGGCGCGCCTGCCGTCCAATTTCAATGGCATCTTCGAACCCGGCAGTCGTGATGAGAGCGGTGCGGGCTCCTTTGCGCTCGAGCAGTGTGTTGGTGCCAACCGTGGTGCCATGCAAGAGGATGAACTCCCCGTGCAAAGTGATCTTTTTGAGCGCATCGACGATTGCCTGCGAAGGATCTGCGGGAGTCGAGAAGACCTTCAGCATCCGGAGCCGTCGGGTCCTGGGATCGATCCAGATGCAGTCGGTGAAAGTGCCCCCGGTATCGATCGCGATGCGGAGGGATTGGGGGCGTGCAGGCATGTGTCGGACAGCTAGATTAGCATCCTGGGAAACCGCAGAGAGAATGCGCCGAAACCGTCATGATCTGGAGCGTCAACGTTGACACTTCGTAATGGGTGATTTCAAATGATTACTCTGTAGGCAAAGGGCCGAAGCGAGTTGGCTTGGGGTCCCGTCGCACAAATCTAAATTCATTTCAGGAGCACCGCATGTCAGCACCTAGCCGCCGGCCAGAGATTCGCCGGCGCCGTACTCGTAAAGACAAGATCAGCCAACTGCGTAAACGTTTGGCCGCCGCCAAGACCGATGCCGACCGCAGTCGTCTCACCGCCAAGCTACATAAATTGGGGATTATGTCTCCGGGCCAGCCGCTTTTGAAGTAACACGTCGAGAAGGCGAGAGGGCGCGGCCGCCCCTCATCCTGCCGGTAATTCGTTTGCTCGAATCGACGGGCTGCCTTTACGCGTTCCCGGTATCTGCAGCCCGATTGGATTTGTCTCCGTCCGCGTAGAGCGTAATCAAGCCCGGACTTCCGCTTGTGCCTTTGCCCGTCGCTCAGCGTACAGCGGGAAGGCTTCGCAAAGGTCCAGCACCTGCTTCCGGACTTTTGCCAAGACCGAGGCGTCGGTGCGATGTAACAGTGATTCGGCTATCCAGCGGCCGATCTGCCGCATCTCTACTTCTTTCATGCCGCGCGTGGTTAAAGCTGGCGTACCAATTCGGATGCCGCTCGGCTTCAGGGGCGGGTTCGTGTCGAACGGTATGGCGTTCTTGTTCACCGTGATGCCCGCATCGCCCAGCGCCTTCTCGGCCTCGCTGCCCAGCATGCCCTTCGAGAAGACGTCGACCAGCATTAGATGGGTATCGGTGCCACCCGAAATAATACGGAAACCTTCATCAGTAAGCGTCTGCGCGAGTACTTTCGCGTTCGCCACGATTTGACGCGCATATTCGCGGAATTCCGGCTGCATCGCCTCCTGGAAACACACGGCCTTCGCCGCAACGATGTGCACCAGCGGTCCGCCCTGCATTCCCGGGAAAACTACCTTGTCGATCGCTTGGGCAAACTCGGCCTTCGAGAGGATCATCCCCGAGCGCGGCCCACGAAGCGTCTTGTGCGTTGTCGAGGTAACAATGTGCGCATGCGGAACCGGCGAAGGATGCGCGCCGCCCGCGACCAAGCCTGCGAAATGCGCCATGTCGACCAGATAGAGCGCACCGACCTTATCGGCAATCTGGCGCATGCGGGCGAAATCAATAATCCGCGGATAAGCGCTGCCCCCGCCGATGATCAGCTTCGGGCGCTCTTTCTCGGCAAGCTTCTCGAGTTCGTCGTAGTCGATAGTCTCGGTGTCTTTAGTGACGCCGTAGGGAATGATCTTGTAGGTCTTGCCCGAGAAGTTCAGATGATGTCCGTGGGTGAGGTGTCCGCCATGTGCAAGGTTCAAGCCGAGAATCGTGTCGCCCGGCTGCAGCACGGCCGCGTACGCTTCCATGTTGGCCTGCGATCCCGCATGCGGCTGCACGTTGGCATGCTCGGCGCCGAATAGCTGCTTTGCCCGGTCGCGCGCCAGGTTCTCGACAACGTCGGTGAATTCGCAACCTCCGTAGTAGCGCTTGCCGGGATATCCCTCGGCATACTTGTTCGTGAACACTGAACCCGCAGCCTCGAGCACTGCTTCACTGACAAAGTTTTCCGAGGCGATCAGTTCCAGGCCTTCGTGTTGGCGGCGGGTTTCGTTATCGATCGCGGCGGCAATCTGCGGATCAGATTCGTGCAGCGGACGATACATCCTAGAATTTGTCATGATGTCTTCCCGAGTTTGTATACATCAGGCCGATGCAATTCCATGTAAGGCTCGGCCGACTTCAACGGCGTAAAACCGAATTGCGAATATAGTCCGTGTGCATCGCGCGTCAGCAAAATCCAGCGACGCAACCCTTGCAGCGCAGGATGCTGCGTGATGCACTCCATCATCCACTTGCTCAGCCCGCGTCTGCGATGCGATTCGAGCACGAACACGTCGCCAAGGTACGCGATCGTCGCGAAATCGCTGATGACGCGAGCAAAGCCGACTTGCCCTGCAGTTCCATGATAAATGCCGAAGCACAGCGAGTGCTCGATCGAGCGGGTGACAACATCTCGCGGAATTCCCTTCGCCCAGTAGCAATTCGTCAGGAATTTGTAGACCGCATCTACATCGATCCGCGCGGGATCGGTGCTGATGCAGTACTCTCCGCGCCGGTGTTCGACCGGGATCGTACCCTCACCAGTACTACCAAAGTTCACCAACACATTCTAAATGGCATTCGGCAGTCAGCATTCAGCCAAATCATTGTGCGGAATGCTTCAAAACCGAATGCTGAGTGCTGATGGCTGAGTGCTGATCCTCAGAACGCCGTCCGCAAAAATGAGGCCAGATGCCAGCCGTCCATATATTTGTACGGCGTCTCGCCGGTTGTGTAGTGCCCACATGGAAGCACAGCGACCTTGTGATCCAGATCGTGCTGGGCAAACTCCGCCACGATTTCTCGCGAAAACTCCGGCAGAAACGTCAGATCGTAGGCTGCGTAGATGATCAGTGACTTTTTCGGCCAGCGCGAATACTGCTCAAAGAACGACATCGGACTGATCGCCAGCCAAACCCTGCGCAATTCCTCGAGATCGATTTGCTGCTCGATGCCTTGCCGGATGTGGCGCGTCGACTGGCCGTGCCAAACTACATCCGCGAAATAGGTCGAAGCGTGGTTGAATGCCGCCACTCGAATGCGCGAATCATGGGCCGCCGCGATAAACGCATAGCACGATCCCAGGCTTGTCCCTACAACTCCGAGTTGGCTGTAGCCCTGCTCCTCAAGCCAGTCGAGACAACACCGGACGTCGACCACACCCTGCCGAGCGGCATCGAGCGTCCGTCCAATATTCGCCGACACGGCGTAGTCTGCGCGGCCGATCTCGGCTGGCATGCGGATATCGTGGTACGGCATGGTCAGACGAAGCACAGCGATGCCAAGCAGATTCAACACACGGCAGAGGCTCACGTAGGCGATCGCATCCGAGTTCCAGTGTGGAAGAAGAATCACCGCACGCCGCCCACGCGCCGGAAACCAGCGCGCGTTGACCAAATTGTTTTCGGGATACGGAGATTTCACTGGTGAAGTGAATCTTAGGAACTCTCCAAACGTTCCTTTCACTTTGGCTTCCAGCTTCGGATCGGGTACCTCGCGCGTGGAAAAGACCTTTACTTCCCGCTTCTCCAGGCGGAAGTCGCGTGGTCGTGCGTAGGAATAGAAGTCGTCGCTTGAGTTCAGGATTCGCCGGTTGTAATCGAGGAAGAACTTCTCGGGATTCGCGATGGCCGCGCCGGGAGCATAGCCGTTGCGGCAAGGCCAGTTCTGTGCCCACTCTAGCCCCCACTCCAGGGGACGAACCACACGGTTGTTGTCCACCGACGTAAGCCGGTGCTCCCAGTCGTACATCCACTGCGCGTATCGCGAAGGCATAGTGAATTAAATAGTTTAACAACTCAATTCGATGGAATTCGGCAGCGCGCAGTCAGCGGCAGGAATTGGCAGTTCAGGCGTCAACGCAGCGCATTGAGCGGCGCGGGAAAAACCACCCGAAGCAGTTGTCATTCCGACCCTGAGCGAAGTCGAAGGGGAGGAATCTGCTTTCTGCCTGCAGCGTATCAGCTGCAAACATCCAGCAGATTCCTCAACGGCTAGCGCCGTTTCGGAATGACAAAGTGAACGAGGATGGGATTGCCGAGAGTAAAGCAACTCAGCTCACATACCGACGGGGCACACGCTTTGAGATATTGCAGAGAACTTCGTAGGGAGTGCTGTTAGCGAGGCTGGCGTGCTCCAGAGCATCGACACTGAGGCCGTCGGCGGCGCCTAATAGAATCACCTCGTCGCCTACCGCAACACCAGGAATTCCAGTGACATCGACAAGCGTAAGATCCATCGAGATCTGGCCTACGATCGGAGCGTAGTGATCGCGTACAATCACGCGTCCGCGATTCGATAGTTGACGATTGAAGCCATCCGCATAGCCCACGGGTAACACTGCGACATTTGCCGGAGCTTTCGTTGTGTAAGTGCCGTTATAGCCGAGGGCGTGGTTCGCGCCGAAGTCGCGCAGTGAGAGGATCCTCGTCTTCCACGTCAGAATCGGTTTGACCGGAAGCCGCAGCGTTCCGCCGCTGACGGTGCGGCCGGCGCGCTGAAACGGTAAGTAATACCCATAGAGGGCCACACCGGGACGCACCATCGTATTCCACGTATCGTGCCGCGACACAACGGCTCCGGTATTTGCCATGTGCACGAACTTGGGGTTGAGCCCAGCCTGACGCACCATATTCTGTGCGGTCCCGAAATTCTGCTGCTGCTCAGCTACCGAGGGCGCATCCATGATTTCGGATGACGCTAGGTGAGTGGACAGTCCTTCGAGCACAAGATGCCTGGCGTTCGCCAATGCTTTGAGCACCTCCGGAAGGTGCTCCACCGTGACGCCAAGGCGTCCCATGCCCGTGTCGATCTTCAGGTGAACGGGATGCTGTGCAACTCCGAGTGCTGCAGCCGCCTTGTCGAGGGACTCGATTTGCCATCGCTCCCACACGGTTGGCGTGAGCTTCAGACGGACGATTTCGTTTTCCTCGCCGCGCCAGAAACCCGTCATGAGCAGGATGTTGGATTGAATTCCTGCTTCGTGCAGCGGGATTGCTTCATCGAGCGACGTGACGCCCAGCCACTTTGCGCCCTCAGCCTCCAGCGCGTGGGAGCACTCGACCGCGCCATGCCCGTAGGCGTCGGCCTTCACCACGGCGCAAACTGTGACGCCCTTTCCGACGTGCTTCTGAGCTGTGCGAAAGTTTTGCCGAAGAGTGGTGAGCGAAACATCTGCCCACGTCGGACGCGTTGCTGCGCGGCTTACGATTTCTGCGGTTGTGGCCACTTTCGCGATTATAGCGGGAGTAGCCGATGCGTCGGGGGTTACGCAGGGGCTACTCCCTGTCAACAACAACAGTGCCTCGCTCCGCGTGATCCGTGGTGCTCGGCGGGGAGGTCAAAGGCTTTAACCACAGAGGGCACAGAGATCACAGGAGAAACCAGCGACTCATAAATGTCGGTCTGTGTGACGCACTACGCTAGTTCCCGTTAAGCACGAAGTTGACCGTGATCTGGGTCTCGACCTCAATTGCCTCGCCGTTGAGGATGTACGGTCGATAACGCCACTGGCTGACTGCTTGAACCGCAGCCTGCACCAGCATGGGATGTCCCGAAACCGCGGTCACGTTGACCATTGTTCCAGATCTGCTGATGAGCGCCGTCACTACAACGGGCCCCTGAATTCTGGCACTGCGCGCTAGCGGCGGATAGTTGGGTTGCACGCGGCGAATGAGATATCCCTCTAACATGCTCGAAGTCTTGAACTCGCGCTTGATGGTCGCCGGGGGAGGTGGTGGTGGCTGAACGCGGCTCAGTGAGTCGTTTAACGACTTCCAGACTCCCTCTCGCGCCCCGCCAGGTCCAGTACTTCCAACTACTCCCGGATCGTTGTTGTAATTGACATGCGGCGGAGCCTGATTTTCATTCAGCATTTGCACAATAGGTGGAATCGAACGCGGCGCGATCACAGTATTCCCGGCCAGATTGCTCTGAATCGGGCGGTTAGGCCGCGGAGGCGCTGCGGCTGGAGGTGGCGGAGGGGCGCCCCACGAAACCGGCGTCGCAAGAACCGGGTTGAGTGGCACTCCCACTGTGCTCAGCAAAGGAATCAAGAGCAACAGTCCGATGACCACGGCTTGCAATCCAAACGAAGTCAGCGTCGTCCAACTGCGGCGACCGCGATAGGCCCAGGAAGTTTCCAGCAGACTGTCGGCGAACATAGCGTCCTCCAGCGTGAGATCTGTTTGCTGCTATGGACACCACGAACGCCCGAATTAGAAGTCTTCTCGAAAGAAAAAAAGGCCGCGTTTTCACGCGGCCGTTTGGAACTTTTTCGACACTCGAGGTGTCGACTCTAAGCTATTTCGGTGTTGTCGGAGCCGGCGTAGCGGGCTTTGCAGCTCCGGTGCCGGTCGAGGGCTTCGGCGCCGCAGGCTTGGCAGCGCCCGCACTCGGGGCAGGCGCAGCCACACCCGATTGCACGTTGTAAGCGTCGACAACGTTCTTGGTGATGTCGACGGCTTCTGCGTTCCACCAGAGCACCGGGCTCTGCGGCCAGGGCTTCGAGGTATCGACAATCAATGTGAATCCGTTCTCTTGCGAATACTTCACTACGAGCGGCGCCATCTTCGCCAGGATGCGGCTGGCAATCTCCTGCTGCTGATTGCCGATTTCTTCCTGTGCATCCTGGACAGAGCGGTCAAACAACTTCTGCTTGCTCTCGATCTGCTTCCGCAGGTTGGCCGAGGCATCTTCATTCAGCTTTGATCCCTGCGTGTCGAGCTGCTTCTTCAGAGATTCCAGTTCGTCGTTCTGTCCCTTCAGCTCGGCCTGCTTCGGTTCATATTTCTTCTGTAGGACCTGCATGTCGCGCTGGCCTTCGTTGGAACCGAAGATCGCGTCCTGAATGTTGATCGTTCCCACTTTTGTAACCCCAGTCGGGGCGGGCGAAGTGGTTGGGGTGGATGACGACGCAGCTGGACTCGACGGTGTGGCGGCGCTGCCGGTTTGGGCGAGTGCGGAGAACGTAAATGTCGCCGCGACTGCCAGAAGAACACGCAGAAACTTGCTTTTCATTGGGTTGCTTTGAACTCCTTGGAACATGGTTCCGGGAATGACTTCGAAATTCGCTCTCAGATCGCTTCTCAGTTAACGCTGGGCCGCACTCAATGAGGTCTCCGCTGTGCAAGCGGCCGCCATCGGACAAGGCGCACTGGAAATGCCAGCATCTCACGCCGTGCATACAGGCGTGCCGTCCACCGCCCTTTAAAATCCCTAATTGGCGTGGATCGATTCATTATAGTAACCCTGCTCTGCCTGCGTCAAACCTGTCTAGAAGGTGGTTGCCACCGTAAACCGGAACGTCTTACGCGGCTCGCGCAGCAAGAAATTGGGGGCATAGATGTTCACAGCCTGCTTAAAGGTGTAGTCCCCGGCCGCCCCTGCCGGGAACATACTCCGGGTAATCGGGATCGGCGGGCTGGTTTGCTCGTCCAGCCGGATGGGATTGTACGCCCAATAGATACGGAATGGGGCATTTACCACGGGGAGGAACATCTGCAGTTCCAAACCGGTCGAAACTCGCGGTTTCCAGTTCGTCGAGTTCAGGATCTGCAACTGGTTCGAAGGCGGAGGATTTAATACCTTCCCGCCGATGCAATTAAAGCCGGCGTCAAGTTGCGGACAGCCAAACGGGGTGCTGATGACCTGGTCATATTGCACTTGAGCAATCTGCAACTGCGAGCGGCGTACAACCGAGTCGATGCCGCTGTCGATGAAGGGAGCCAGTGCTACCGGCCCGGCAATCGTAATGCGATATTCCAGGTTCCCCCACGCGCTCAAGTCGCCGCCGGGGAACACGATCTGGTCTACCGGAATCGGGACGGTCCAATTCCCCTGCCGTGGATTCGCGGGGTTTTTCGGCACGGGAGTGCCGTCGGGATTCGTCAGCGTGATCACGTTGGAACTTGGCAGAAACGCGACGGGCGAGATCGACCGGATGTCGAATCCGCGAATGTCGTTTTCGCCGCCCATATAGAAGCGTTGAAAGGGCGGAGCTACCAGGCCGCCGAAACCCGTGATGTACGACGCGTTCACGCTGAAGCCAATTGCATTTCTGGCTTTCGCCTGCATTGGGATGAACTGTTTGTACTGAATGATCGGCCGGAACGAGCGAACGGTTCCACCCAGACCGGCGAATTCCGCCCCTAACGTCATCTGATGACCGTGGCGGGGAGAGATTCCGCTGTCGAGAGTATTGAAAGAGAAGTTCGGGAAGATCTTGCTGGTAATAATTCCGTTGACAGCGTTTGGTCCTGAAATCCCTCGGAATGCGATGAAGTCGAACAGAGTTTTCGAGGCAGTGCTCAAAGGCAGCAGCGTGGAGCGATCCAGGGAATAAGTGATGCCGAGCCGCTTGAACGATCTGCGCAGCGGATAGCTGAGTGACGTGGTAAATCCGACGCTCGACTGCGAATAGTTCTGCAAGTTCTGCAGCACGGCGGAGGAGAGATTCAGGTTTTGTCCACTGAAGATCGAGAGCTGGCGTGCCTGGTTGAAGCTGATCTTGTTGCCGAAAACGGTGAACCCGAACTGCAGCGGCCGGTCGAACATGTAGGGCTGCGTATAGCCAAACAGCACACTACGCGCGAGGTTGCCGAGGCTGATTTGCACCTGCAACGTCTCGCCGCGGCCGAGGAAGTTATTCGTGGCGTAGTTCAATCCAATGAACGCGCCTTCAAGGCCGCTCACGCCGCCGTTTAATCCGATGCTGTTCTTGCCCTTTTCATGTACGTGCAATGTGAGATCGACTTGGCCGGCCTTTTCGTCGAGCTTCTTATCCGTGACGTTCGGATCGTCGGGCTTGAGTTGGTCGAAGTATGACAACTGATTCAAGCGCAGAAGGCTCAATTCCCACAGGCGCGAGTTGTAGATGCCGCCTTCTTCCAGCGCCAGTTCGCGCCGAATTACCTTGTCACGCGTGGTGGTGTTGCCCTGGAACTCGATGCGCCGGACGTAGAACTGCTTGCCTTCGTCAATATCGATCTCAAGGAAAGCCAGCTTCTTATCGTCGTCGAAGGTCGTAGAGGGAACGCCGGTGTAGTTGATATACCCGTATTCGCCGTACGCTTTGCGCAGGTTCTCGAGGCCTTTGGCAATCTTCTCGCGGCTGAAAATATCGCCGTCTTTCAGCGGGAACATCGCTCGCAGCGCTGCGTTATTCGAGATCGCCTTGTTGTTCTTGAAGGTGATGGAGCCTAATCGGTACCGGTCGCCTTCATCGATAGGCATTGTGATGTCAACGGCCTTGCCCGGCCCGGACTGAATGAGCGGAATGTGGAATCCCTTGTGACCCGTATCGTGAATATTTGTCTTCGGGTCGCTGACTGCGGCTTTGAAGTAGCCACGGTTCTGGTACTCGGCGCGGACGCGCTCGGTATCTTCCTCGAGCTTGGTAGCGTCGTAGGTCTTAGCGAAGAGATTTTCCAGGAAGATCGAGTGCGGGATGCCGATCGGCCGCAGATTTTTCATGGCCGCACGCAGGGTGCGTGACTTGATCGCCTTGTTCCCTTCGAACTTAATCTTGCCGACCTTTACCTTCGGGCCTTCCTTTACCACAAACGTAATACCCACCGCGGCGGGAGGAATTTGCCGAACCTCAGTTCGAATCGTTGCGAACTGCCGACCGTGCTCGGAAAGCAGATTCTTGATGGAAACCTCTGCTTTCTTGATGCGTGTGGGATCGTACTGACTTTCGACGACCAGCCCGACTTTGTCCTGCTTGAAGCGGTCGAGGACGTCGCTGTTCGACACTGAGCTCAGGCCGATGTAATTGATCTCGCGGATCGTCGGCTTCTCTTTGACCTGTACGATGAGTCTCCAGCCCTTCGGAGTCTGCTCGCGCAGGAACTTGATGTCTTCAAAATAGCCGGTATTCCACAGCGAGTTGAAGTCGCGCTCAAGGGCCGCAGTGTCGTAAATGTCTCCCGCTTTGGTAAAGATGCGCGCCCGGATGGTGTCGGCCGGGATCCGGCGATTGCCGGTGACGTTGATTTCCGAGATAACATCCGTTTGTGCGGCGGCGAAGCTACCGCTGGCCAGCCAGACAGCCACCAGAGCAATCCAAATCCAGGACGTCCTCCGTACCGTGATCGTCCTCCAAAGCCGCTGAAATGAATGAGATGCACCCGACACGGCCTGCGGAAAAGCCAGACCTCGGGGCACAATAAGGTTCTCCGGATGAAAGCGAAACGGAATCGCTAAGACCTCAGCCTCTAGGATGTAAGAAAACTGCAATTATACGGTAGAGCAAGGGATAGCGTCCAAGTTGCAGCCCCAATTCGAGTCCTGAAGGCCGCTCAAATTTGCTTGGGTACGAGATTGCCCTGCCGGCTGAAAACGGTTTTCGACCAGTAACCAACCCGAGTCACTGGCCACTTATTTTCTCTACCTCAACCAAGACGGAATAAAACGTGGCAGAGTTGCCCATGTCGGTAAGTTTTTCTGAGGTTAAGCTGTTGATACTGTGAAAGTCTGGCCTCATCTTTGCCCAATTCAGCCTCGCGGAGACGACACCTGGTTGCACTTTTCCATCCACACGAGCTCTTAGCACAATGTCTCCGCGCTGGTTGAAGACGCGGACACTATCACCATCCACGATCCCACGCCTGTGCGCATCCGAACCGGAAATCTCCAGCAATCCTGATTCTTCCATCTCCTGCACAGAAGGCACATTCGAGAACGTCGTATTCAAAGAGTTGTCGGCCTTTCGCGCCAGCAGTTCCAGAGGAAAGCTGGACTTCTTCTGCCCGTTCCGCGATTCAGCAGGCGGAACGAACTCGGCCACAGGATCTAGACCGAGAGCTTTCAGACTCTCGCAGTAGAGTTCTGCTTTACCGGAGGGAGTGCGGA
This sequence comes from Candidatus Sulfotelmatobacter sp., assembly GCA_035264195.1. Lineage (GTDB taxonomy): Bacteria > Acidobacteriota > Terriglobia > Terriglobales > Acidobacteriaceae > Sulfotelmatobacter. The sequence goes on from DATFQQ010000063.1 coordinate 52,618, forward strand.
ATCCGCCGCTCGCGAAAGGCAGAAATGGATCGTAAGCCTCCTCGGCCAATGTGGGGACAGCCGGCTTCGGCTCGCCCGTGGAGCGAAACCCCGCAGCCGAAGCCTGAAAATTCATCCGCACAGGCCCCGCTTCCAGCCGCTCACGGCTCATGCCCTGCATCCATGGAGCATCAGACTCCAGCGCCGCGCCGATCATCTCGTCGACATTCTCACGGAAACATGCCTCCTCGAATCCCATTTCCTGCGCGAGGGCACGAAACAATTCGACATTCGACTTACACTCACCCAGGGGCTCGATCGCCTGATTCGAAACCTGCAAAAAGTAGTGCCCATAGCCCTTCTGCAAATCTTTGTGCTCGAAGAATGTCGTGGCTGGCAGCACGATATCGGCGTAGTCGGTCGTGTCGGTGAAGAATTGTTCGTGGACCACGGTGAACAAGTCAGGCCGGAGCAAACCGCGTACGACCTCGTTATGGTGAGGGCAAACAGCCGCCGGATTTGAGTTGTAGACGAATAGAGCCTTGACCGGCGGATCGTTAACCGTGTTTAGAGCCTTCCCTAGCTCGACCATGTTGATGACGCGAGCTTCGCGGCCCAAAGCAGCCTTCATCAGATCGGGGCGCTTCAAGTGGTCCGTGTTGAAACTGGGAGCACCACTGACAGACATCTGCAGGCCGCCACCGACTTCTTTCCACGATCCGGTAATACATGGCAACATGACGACGCATCGTGTCGCCATGCCGCCGCCTTCGGACCGCTGTACACCGTAATTCAAACGAATCACCGACGGCCTTGTCGTTGCATACTCGCGCGCCAGCTTCCGAATGTCGTCCGCAGCGATTCCGGTCCAGTGCGCCACGCGCTCCGGCGGATAGTTCTTTACTCTTTCCCGCAGCTGATCGAAGCCCAGCGTGTATTTCGAAACGTAATCAGCATCATGGAGGTTCTCGCCGATGATCACGTGCATCATGCCCAGCGCCAATGCCGCGTCCGTGCCAGGATTGATTGGCAAATACCAGTCAGCACACTGGGCTGTGCGCGTGCGGTATGGATCGATCACCACGAGCTTCGCGCCATTCCGCCGCGCCTCGGCGATGAAGGGCCACAAATGCACGTTGTTCCCGTGGATGTTCGACGCCCACGCAATGATGTACTTGGAGTGCCGGAATTGTTCGGGCTCCGTCCCGAGCTTCACGCCCAGCACGGACTGCAGGCCAGCTTCACCCGCTGCGGAGCAAATTGTGCGATCGAGTTGTGACGCGCCGAGCCGGTGAAAGAATCGCCGGTCCATTGATCCGCCGTTCAGCGCGCCCAGCGTTCCACCATAAGAGTAAGGAAGGATTGCTTCGCTGCCGAACTGGGTAGAGATTTCGCGAAAGCGCGAAGCAATCTCTGAGAGAGCCTCGTCCCAGGAGATTCGCCGCCAAACATCCTGTGCTCGCGTGGGGACAGCCGCCTTAGCCTGCCCTGAGCAAAGTCGAAGGGGCTGTCCGGGACCTTTCGGGCTCACCCTGCGCATCGGGTACAGCACTCGCCCGGGCGAATAAACGCGATCCAGATACTTCGCTACCTTCGCGCACAAGAACCCGCGCGTGACTGGGTGTTCGGGATCCCCCTGAATCTTTGCCGCTCGACCGTCCTCGACGGTAATGAGCACACCGCAAGCGTCAGGACAATCATGCGGACACGCAGCATGAACTACTCGCTTCATCGCACGATTATAGGCGAAGTGAAGAGTGCCGAACCTGCGTAGCGTCCTGTGGTCAAAAGAAAGTTTTCGAAGTCGTGAGGGAATTCACTGGCGAACACCGCTTTTACGAGTGAGGGAAAGCCTTCCGTAGCCAGACCTTCAAGGCGTGCGCAAGGAACCCATCACGGCGACCAGGTATTCGGCGCACGACGAGCCCGAGAACCGGCGCACCCCAGGAGAAAATGATGTTTCGTATGAAGTTCGCTCCCATTGTTATTGCCGCGATCATGCTGAGCGCATCCGCATTCGCAGGCAGCAACCCGACCTTTACCACCATCGATAACCCGTTAGATCCCACGTTCAACCAACTGCTGGGCATCAACACTGCCGGTGTTATTTCTGGCTATTACGGCAGCGGCGCCCCAGGGCATCCAAACCAGGGCTACACAATTGCAGCGCCTACACCGAATTCGTTCCCGAAACCCTTCCGGGCTCCATTCAGACGCAGGTTACCGGTATTGCGGCGAACGGGACCACAGTTGGCTTCTGGTCGCCGACCAACGCCGGTGGTGATTCAAATTTCGGCTTCATTCGCCAAGCGAATGGTTTCACCTACCTCAGTGTCAACGACCCGTTGGGCACAGGCGTTCCTGAAATCAATCAAGTGCTCGGCATCAATTCATCCAACATCGCCGTTGGTTTTTACAACGACGCAAATGGCAATCCGCACGGTTATGCCTACACGGTAAAGACTGGGGTGTTTTCGCCAGTCACCATCGGTAAAGGATTGCCGGATGCTGCCACCGGGATCAACGTCAACAACCTGATCTGCGGCTTTTTCATCAATGCTGCTGGCCGGACCTTCGGCTTCCTGAAGGCGCTCACGGGAGGACAGGCCATCACTTTTGGCGTGCCCAACGCTCCCGTAACGCAATTCCTGGGCGTCAACGATAAGGGATTCGCGGTCGGCTTTTACATTGACGGGAGTGGCTTGACCCATGGTGTCACCTATAACCCGTCCAACGGTGAATGGAACACGGTTGACGATCCCAACGGAGTCGGTGGCACCGTACTCAACGGAATCAACGACAAGGGCGATGCCGTTGGCTTCTATACCGATGCCGCTGGCAACACGCACGGCATGCTGGTCAACGGGTTGCAGTAACGAGGCGTCACTTTCGATCCCGAGGTTCGACG
>DATFQQ010000064.1:0-3986 GCA_035264195.1 Candidatus Sulfotelmatobacter sp.
TCCGGATGCAGCTTTTCGACAGCGAGAGAAACCGCGGTAACTTCCTGCACAAACTTTGCGCCGATCTGATCGGCAATTCCCGTCCCACCCGATCCGGTCAGGAACATCCGCGTGTTATGCCGGTTAATCCCGACCTCAGCCTCTATCCGCTTCAGGAATTCCAGCGTCTTTTCCGGCTGCTTGGTTTCGTGTCTTTGATAGTCCTGCCATAGCACCTTATCCGACGCAGCCTCAACGACCACGGCTTTAACCGTGGTCGAACCTACATCGAGCCCAACCAAAAACTGAGTCGAATGATCATGCGCTTTGTGCGCATGCTTGTCCCTCTGAATCGTTGAAGGAGGGGCCGCAAGTGGAGCGATCTGAATCAGCTGTGGGGACTTATGATCGTGCATGAATTCCTGACTCCCAAGTTAAGCACTTCCAGTTGGCTGCCCAGGTCTCGCTGTTTAGCGAGATCTGGAAATTCGGAGACGTGAACTCAATCGCCAGACATGGCGGGAGCCGGTTCGACCGGTACGCGCGAGCGCTTCCAGAAGCGCGTGTCCTTATCGATGCGGTCGCTGACATGCAGAATGAACTGCGCTGCCGTTCCGGCAACGCCTTCGCGATGCGGAACGTGGTAGAACGGCCGCTTCAATTCCGGATGCTCGTCGATGTACTCGCGAATCTCGGCCATCGTCTTGCCGGTCGATCTTAGACATTCTTCAAATTCGGTCTTGGCTTTGACCTTGGCCTCGCCCAATGCCATCTGCACCCGGCTATGCGCATTCACTTCGCCTTCGCCGGAGGTCTCAATTGGCAGGAAGATCATGTCTTTAAATTTGTTGATCACGGCCGACTGCACACCATCGGACTGCGACGACGGCATGCACCCGAACGGTTTCAACGCCAGCACCATGTGGCAAAGCTTGTGCACGGTGTAATAAACGTTCTTGCCGACCTCCAAGTGCCCCTCGCCGCCGCGCGCGAATTGGTTGTAGAACGGGTTCGCCAGTTCCGCCAGTTCAGTCTGTGGCGCCAGATGGTGCGTAATGCCTCCCATCTTTTTTGCAGTCCGGTGATAGAAGAAGTTCCACATCCGCTGGCCGACGCCAATGCCCCAAAGCTTCTTGCGCAGCCCGATGTAGTTCGCGAATTGCTTCTTGAATTCATGCCACTCTGGATTGCGATGCGGACGATTCACGGGCCACTTCGCAATCGCATGCGCTTTCGCCTGATACATGAGATACGCGACCCAGGTTGCGATGGGTTCAACCAACACCTGTGCGCCTTCGCGCTCCAGAAACTCAAACATGTGGAAGTTGCCGTCACCCTCGGTAAGTTGCGCCCAGAACTCACCCGTGATCTTCACGAGCGGCTTTACGCGAGTGCGATCCACTTCGATGGAATCCATCTTGACGCGTGCATTCTCGAGCGCATTGAGATAGTCCTTCCCCCACATGTGCTCGTGCCATTTCCCGAAAACGTTGAAGGTGTTGCGCAGTATCTTGTTGTTCTTGAATTTCGGTTTCGCCCAATCGGGCGCGCTCTTCTCGATCTCGAAGGCTTTTCGATTTTTAAGGTCCTCGCAGAGTCCGTCGACCATATCGCGGAAGACTCGGTCGGTCTCGCCCTTGTTCGCTTCATATGGCCGAATCTGATAGATCAGGTCGTTGATAACATCACCGAGATGCATTGCGTTAAGCATCCCAAAACCGAAATCAATGGAAAACTTCAGTCCCGGCTCTCCCGATGCGGCTTTAATACCGTCGCTGTCCTTGAACAAAAGCACGCGGAATCCGTCGAAGCCGGCGTTTTTTAGTGCGAAGCGATATTCGGCTTCATACATGCCAAACCGGCACGGGCCGCAGGAACCGGCGGTAAAGAAAACGTAATTGTCCAGAATCTGTTGCCGAGAAAGACCTTCCTTCTCCAGGAACTGCAGATACTGCACCAGATTGCCAACGGTGAAGTACGTGGGATTGCATTGCCCGTTGTTGCCGAACTCCTTCCCCGTCTGAAACGCCGGCACATCCGGCACCGGGAGCTTCTCGCATCGATAGCCACAACCCTGAAAGACAGCGCGAATCAAATCCTCGTGCTTCCACGTAAAGCCACCGAACAGGATGGTGGTGTGCGGCCTCTGCTCCGCTGTAAATGCGCGCTCCACCGGACGGTGAAAGTGGCTGGGCCGGTCGAGGCCGGCAATTTTACGCAAACGCGCACGCTCAGCTTCGAGCCGCTGCTTGATCTCCGATTCGTTTTCGATCTGGATTAAATTCGTGGCCATATCTTCCTCCGGCGGTGGTCTGTGAAATAAGGGGGGTTCCCGGATTTAGCTGTGGAAGGTGTTGCAAACGCAGGAATGGAGTGATCGCGGTCGCGAAGGCGCAAAGATGAGCAACCCTCCCGCTGACTTCAGATCTGCCGCTGCACTGCATCCGAACTCCAAAAATTCGCAGTTAGGGCCCGAGTCGCTGGCGCAAGGAGTGGAACTCGTACCAGGACTAGTTGACTTCCGTAGAAAGGTCCGTCGCCTTTAAGAGACGGACAGCTATGGAGGCGGTTGCCTCAGTTCTTATCCCCAAGTGAGAGGACGAAAGGGTCCGATAAGTTTCCTTTTATCAGAAACCACGTTTCCCGATCAAGATCGGGAAACCGATCCGGCCGATGCATTTTTTTGGAGCTGACGGCCGCGCGCCCGCGATAGGCCCGGAACGCATTGCCCAACACCGGATTCAAGTTCTTTGTATGGCTGCCGATGACGTGAAAGTGCTGCATTACGTACCCCTGCAGATGCTCCTTGGTCAGAGCAAAGCGAAGAGGAGCGAAAGTTTATCTAAATTGGACCAAAGTCATGGATGACATCATCAAAGACTTCCTCATCGAGAGCAACGAAAACCTTGACCGGCTCGACCAAGAGTTGGTCAGACTCGAGTCCAACCCAACCTCGCGCGAGTTGTTGGACGGCATCTTTCGCACCATTCACACCATTAAGGGAAGCTGTGGCTTCTTAGGGTTTTCGCGGCTGGAAAAGGTTGCCCATGCCGGCGAGAATTTGCTTTCAAAGCTGCGCGAAGGCCAACTCACCCTGAACTCAGAGATCACCAGTGGCTTGCTCGCCATGGTCGACGCAGTTCGTCGGATGCTCTCAGAGATCCAGGCTGCCGAGCAGGACGGCGACAATGACTACCCCGAACTGCTGGCCCAACTCAAGGCCCTTCAGGAACCAAATCAGCAGCAGGAAGCTTCAGTTGCGCCACCGGCAGAACCAATTGAATCACCAGTGGACAATGCCCCGTCGATACAGAGTTATTCTCCAGCAGAATCAGATGCTGAGGTCTCGGAAGTGTCTCCGGCTTCAGAGGCGGTCACGGAGCCGGATAGGCCCATTCCGGAATCAACGGGTCAGTTCACGCCATCTCCCTCCAAAATCGGGGGCCTGCTGGTTAATCGTGGCTCTATTCGTGCAAACGACTAGCCCATGCCTTGCAAGAGCAGGAGCGGGGCGACCGCCGCCGTGTTGGCGAGATCCTCGTATCTCTAGGTGTATGCCGCCCGGAAGACGTTCATGCGGCGCAACAGATTATGGATTCACGCGTTCACCAGGCGGGCGTGGAAACCGTCCGGGTTGGCGTCGATTTGCTCGATATGCTGATGAACTTGGTCGGCGAACTGGTGCTGGCACGAAATCAGCTGCTACAGGCCTCAAATTCTCTCCAGGACGCGCCTCTCCAGTCGGTCTCGCAGCGCATGAACTGCCAGGATCATCTCCGAATCGATCTGATGGAGGCCATCTCAGTGAAAAAGTTAAGCCTGAAAGTCAAACTTGCCGGGGGTTTTGGTGCGTTGCTCGTCGCTCTGGCGCTGATGGGATTTGCCGCTTACAGCGCGATTGAAAAATTATCGGTCCTTACAGACGATATCTCGAAACAGATGCAGAAGAAGCAGTACGCGCTAGACATTGACGGTGGGCTGGAGCTGCAAACCAGTTCGACACGTGG
>DATFQQ010000065.1:0-4724 GCA_035264195.1 Candidatus Sulfotelmatobacter sp.
CACTATCCGTCGCCCGCAGCCTCGCGTTACGAGTATCCGAGTTCCGCAATTCCGGGTGACACGCCGCGTGGCCCGTTGGGCGCGCGCGCTTTGCCTGGACGATACACGGTCAAGCTCACGGTCAACGGCAAAACCTACTCCGAACCGCTCATCATTAAGATGGATCCTCGCGTGAAGACATCCAGAGAAGGCCTCGCGCAGATGTTCAAGATGCAGTTACGTCTCGCCGCCATGATGACCGAGGCTTCGCATGCATTGGCCGGCGCCCGCTCGGTGCGCGAACAGCTCCAGAAGCTGAACACGTCACCAGACGGAGCTCTCGCAACAGCGGTCTCCGATTTCGGCAAGAAGCTGTCCGCGGTTCTGGACGACGCGGGAACTCAGCGAAGTGCGGGCCAAGCAGCAACACCAACGCTGGTCAGCATGAACGGCGGAATCAACACGCTGTATAGCGAAGTGGATCGCGCGGATGCGGCGCCTACAGCGGCGCAGCACAACGCTCTGTCCGAAGTCGAAGGCGTTTTTGCGGACGTGATGAAGCGGTGGAGAGCTCTAGAGGCAACGGATATGCCGGTGCTCAATCAGCATCTGCGCCAAGGAAACCTGCCCGAAGTCCACTCCGCTGCGGAATCTCCCAGAGAAGAGGAAGACGCAGATGACATCGAATAACCTTCCAGCCTTGCAAAGGCTTTAAGCCAGCGCCGTTAGAAGTTGAAGCGCAGGCAGGCGCCGATGGTTCGCCACGGCGCGTACTGAATCGGAATTTCCTCGCTTTCTTTAGCGATCTTATAGACACTATTGCCGACGTTGGTCGCGTTAAACTCGACGCCAACTCTTCGCGTATCGGCGTTCCACAGGTTCAGGCCCAGGGCCAGATCCGAAGTGAAGTGCTGCGGCAGCCTGGGTCCGTGCTCGACGATCGTTCCGCTGCCGTAGCGCATTGCACTGGCAGCCCAGAATCCGTGCCATGAATTGTTGTAGATCAGCTGCGCGGTTCCCGTGTGGGTTTGGTCGAACGCGGGCGTAATTCGTTCGCCAGGAAGGAGCAGTTCGTCGCCCGTAAAGCCACCGGTTACGGGGCCGTAGAACGTTGTTCTCGCCAGCGCATATTGCAGCCGCGCACTCAGTCCGAGCTTCTCGATGCGCCGCATGTTCAAGACCATCTCAAGTCCGCGGGATTTGGCGCGATCAAAATTGATAGGCACGAAGATTCTTGAGATCGAGATCTCATGGTTCTCAAAGCTGTTGCGTCCGTTGTGCATGTACCCGTTGATTTCCAGGCTCACGCGGGGATACAACTCTTGCGAAAGGCCGATTTCGCCATAATTCTGGGTGTACGCTCGTACATTGCCCACACGCTGGTCAGGATCAACCGCGGTGTTGCCGAGGAAGCTGGCAAGCAGTGAATACTCGACCGGCGGCGGCGAGAACAAGCGGTTGTACGACGCGTGAATCACGGACCCAGTCTTACGAATGTGGTAGGCGACTCCAACGCGTGGACTCACTTCGTTGCTGTCGCTCACCAGATCGAAGTGGTCAAAACGCAGCCCAAGATCGATAACCACATTCTTGAAAACTGAGAAGTGGTCTTGAACGTAGAAGTTTCCTGCCTTCCCTTGGCCCCACCCCTGAAAGGGCGGAAATACGTCCGGATCACCGCGGCTGTCGAGGAAAAAGCTCTCGCCTTCTCTGAGATGAACGAATTCGCCGCCGGCCTTGATCAAATGACCACCGTCCGCATAGGAAATATCGGACTTGGCGCCCAATGTAAATGCAGCGCGGGAGGCGTCGGAGAGCGGTGTATCGGGATCGGTGGTCGGCAACACACGATCGGATGACGTTCGCTCGTAGATCGAGGACGAAAGAAGAAGCCGCGGCGAAAAAGTGTGCTGCCATGTGAGAATCGCTGTCTGCTGGCGCAAATGGCGCTGTGCGTCGCGGCCGGCTTGCTGGTCTTCCGTGATATTGGGTTGCTGGAAGTTCGTTCCCGAGCCCATCAGCAGCAAGCGAACCGTATCCGTATTCGTCACGCTCCAATCGAACTGCGCCATGGCGCGTGACCCTTTACCGAAGTCGTAGAGTTCGACTGGCTCCGGCGGATCCAAGTAGCGGCCCGAAGTGAATCCGTCGACAAAGAAGTAGTAGCCGAACTTTCCTGCATCGCCGCCGTAGTCCGCGTTTACGTCATAGTTGTCGAGTGTGGCGCCGCGGAAGCCCACACTTCCGTGGCCGTTGAGGTCCTTGCCTGAACGGGTCGTAATGTCGAGAACCCCGCCGAATCGATTGCCGTATTCCGCGGTGAAACCGCCAGTCATCAAGTCCACGGTCTCGAAGATCTGGGGGCTCACTCCCGCTGAGAACTGCGGCTGTGTGTTGTCCAGAAACGAAATGCCATTGATTGCTTCGTGCAGTGAAAACTCTGTCCCGCGCACAGCAAGAAAGTTATCGTGGCTGTCGCTCGCCCCAGGCAGCAGATTGTTCACCAGATCGTTCGTGCTCTCGACGTTCGGTTCGGGTAACCGTTCGAGGTCCTGCCGAGTGAAAAAGTAAGAGCTTCCCGTCTTGTCCGGATCTACGGTCAAGTACCGGATAGGAACTTCCACTCGCTGTCGAAGTGAGTCCTTTTTCTGCAGTTCGATTTCCAGAGACAGGACTTGGCGTGCACGCAAGACCAGTTCCAAGCTGGCGCTGAAATATCCGTTCGCATCGGCGCTGACGAGGTAGCGTCCGGCCGCTACTCCTGGAAACTGAGCTTTGCCGAACGCATCGCTCGCGGCGCTCACACGCGTGGTGCTTTCCGCCGAACGGACCACGACCGCAACGTTGGGGACTGCGTGTCCATCCGCATCGCGGGTGAATACTTCGATATTGCCTTGGCCCCGAGCACTCGCGGCGCAAGCCAACACAACGATGAGTGCCATGCGTCGGACGTGGCCTCTCACGGTCTCCTCCTGGCGCAAGGATAATAACGTAAATGGAATGAAGAAACTGGCCTGCTATCGGCTCTTGTCATCGGAACGAAATAACAGAGGATGTCGTTAGCGCGTAGCAGAGACCGTTACGCCGACCAGAGGAACATTGTTTCTCTGCATCGCTTCGTTCAGTGCTGGTACATCTTTCGCAAGCACTTCGCGCCACATCGCAAGTTGGACCTCGAGTTGCCGGTCGAGTTCAGCAAAAACCGTCTGTTCGGCTGCTGTTGGCGCCGAATCGGCACTGTCGACAACCGCGTTTAGGTAAGACAGTTTGCTGTTCAGCATGGTCGGGTAATTGGCTTCATCTTCGCTGGCCTTGGCATTTACCTGAACCAGTTGCTCCTCGAGGGTCGCTATTTTCTTGCGCAAATCTGCAGCAGAAGTCGCAACACTCTTCGCGCTCTCATTGCTGGAGACTCGCCTTTCGATCGCCAGCAGTTGGGTCCGCAAATCACGAATGCCGAGGGTGGCCTTGTTCAGCTCGTCCTGGCGGTCGCGCAGCTTGAGCAGCAAGTCGAACTGCTTCTGCAAATCGGAAGAGGAGGTTTTCACGCGCGGATCCATGCGGATTTCAAGCCTTTCCGTATAACTCTTTCCGCCAACCGTCAGCCGAACGGAATATTGCCCTGGCAAAGCCAGCGGGGGAGCCGGGCCAGAGTTGCCATCGTAAATTGCCCCAGGAACCTTCACCGGCGGCTGGTAGCGAAGATTCCAGGCGAAGCGGTTGAGCCCGGCAGTCGCCGGAATGTGCTCAGGTTCCGCATCGCGCTCCCATTCCTCGGGCGCCTCTTCGCTTTTCTTCTGCTCGCTGGTGAACATGCGGATGACTTTTCCCTGCGCATCGATCAGCTCGAGTTTGGCGTTATCCTTCGGGGTCTCCTTGATCCAGTAGTACAGGATGGCGCCGACCGGGGGATTTTCGCCGACGGGATAGCGTCGCGGATTGGAGTGGCCAATTCGCGTCCGCACTGCTGTTGACGGCGCGAAGAGATGGGCTGGTTCGGTCGCAACTGTCGCGCTCATCTGGCGTAGCGGGGCAAGATCATCGAGAACCCAGAATGAACGGCCGTGTGTGGCTACGATCAGATCGTCGTTGTGAATGACCATATCGTGAATGGGCGATGGCGGAAGGTTGAGCTGGAGTGGTTGCCAGTTCGCACCATCGTTAAATGAAACCCAAATGCCTGTCTCCGTGCCGGCATAGAGGAGTCCTTTACGTTTTGGATCCTCGCGCACCGCATGAACGTAGGAATTGTCGGGCAAACCGCTAACCAGCTTCATCCAGGTTCTGCCGAAATCGCTGGTTTTGAAGATGTACGGCTTGAAGTTGTCGAGTTTGTGAGCGTCCGCGGCGACGTAAGCTGTGCCGGCATCGAACGGCGAGGCTTCAATCAAGCTAATCGTCGCCCATTCGGGTGTCTCTTTGGGAGTGACTTTTTCCCATGACTTCCCGGCATCGCGCGTCACGTGCACCAAACCGTCATCCGTCCCTGCCCACAGTAAACCATCCTGCTTCGGGGACTCAGCAAGCGTAAACACCACGTCGTAGTATTCGACGCTGTATTGGTCCTTGGTGATGGGTCCTCCGGAGTCAGCCTGCTTGGCTTTATCATTGCGCGTGAGGTCCGGGCTGATTTCTTTCCAGGAATTTCCAGCATCGTAGGAGCGGAAAACGTACTGTGAGGCGTGATAAATGACATCAGGGTTGTGAGAGGAAATGATAAGCGGCATGGTCCATGTGTATCTATA
>DATFQQ010000066.1:0-58413 GCA_035264195.1 Candidatus Sulfotelmatobacter sp.
CGGCAAGACGGTACTGCGGGGCGGAGCCGGCATTTTTCGCGATCAGCTTCCCTTTATCTTGTTCGGTATCGATCGGGCTCTGCTTCCTTTTTACAACATAAATTCCTATGTATTTCCTAGCTTTCTCAATCCGCAAACTGCTCTCCTGACGCAACCACTTTCCGTGCTTCAGCTAAGTTACCACCCAAAGTTCCCTTACGTTCTGCAATACAATCTGAACTTGGAACGCGAAATCGCGCCGCAAACAATTTTCAGTGCGGGCTATTTTGGTGCGCGAGGGAATCACCTTCCCCGCGAAGTAGAAGCCAACCCTTTCGAAGCGGCCTTGGGCCATCGCTATAACCCAAACCTGCCTTCACCTCTGTTGGAGGATCTGACTGATGCGCAGTCGTTCTATAACTCATTCCAAGCGTCCATTTCGAACCACAACTCCCATAATCTTTCCTGGCAGGTGTCCTATACATTCTCCCATTCAGTAGATGATGCCTCGAGCAATGTCTCCATCGAAGCGGTAAACGAACCTCCCACGACTCAGGACCCGTTCAACCGTAAAGGAGACCGAGGCCGGTCGGGATTCGACATCCGACATAATCTCGTGGCCAACGTTGTGTACGAGCTGCCCTTTGGACGCGGAAGCCAATTGGGCGGGTGGCAGATTTCAGCTATCGCCGACGTTCACAGCAACCTGCCTTTTACTCCAGTGCTCGCGTTCGACAACGCAGATTTGCAATCACTACTGACTTCGGAACGACCAGATCTTGTCGGCAGTCCTTACGAGGGCGTTTGTGCAAACGGCTTTAGAGTAGGTACTCCGTCATGTTGGTTTAATCCAAGTGCCTTTGCCCTACCGCCTCCTGGCAAGTTTGGCACTGCCGGACGCAATATTCTTCGCGGCCCCGCCTTCGCGCAATTTGATCTCGCGCTACAAAAGGACTTCCATCTGTCGGAGGGCACCAAGCTTACGTTTGGAATGGAAGCCTACAATCTGCTTAATCGCCCGAACTTCGCAGTCCCAAGCAACACACAAAGCCCGCTCACCTTGGGAGGGAATGGCGACGCGGTGTTCAAAGACGTAGCGGGTAATCTCGCCAGCAACGTCGGCCGAATTTTCAGTACTATCGGTACAGGGCGTCAGATTCAACTGGACGCTCGTTTCACCTTTTAACCATTGGGAACTAGAAGACACTCCTCGGCGTCTCCGGAAAAATTTCGTATTGCATTCGTCCCAATCGTGGGCAAGAAGAAACATGTCCAAAACGTCACCCTAAATGGGTCCGTGAAGTAACAAAATCGAACTAACAAACAATAAGGATGAAACTTGCCGTGCATTTCGTTGACGCCAAGCCCCCACGGGCTGCGCTCTACCAATCCTTAAACCCAATGAACACAAAAGATTGCAAACATCGACGATTATCGATTTATGCAATTTTTAGCAGATGTGATGGATTAACAATGAAACGCAAGCGATTGACTGCAAGAGATTTGGTGGCCAGGGAGGGAGTTGAACCCCCGACGCCAGCCTTTTCAGGGCTGCGCTCTACCACCTGAGCTACCTGGCCACGTTTCCAGTGCCGCTTGCTCGCGGCCTGCTAGGACTCTCCGCTTCAGCCCGATTTTGGCGGGACGAACGACTGAAGCCCAACGGAAAGCGTGTGGAACGCAGTCGATTATAACAACGGTGCCGGTTTCCCTCAACGTGCTTCGCGATAAACAGCAGGTGCTGACCGGGGCAAAGAACTGCCCCAATTACGTGGAAGCGAAGTAACCGGAAAGTTCTTAGTTTTCTCTGCGCACTTGGCGAATCCTCAGCGCACTCTGCGGTAAAGCTTTTTGAGAAAACAAAAAAATGCTAACCACCGAATCCGCCGAGCCGCAGAGAGCGCCAGGACGCCCCGTCCGATCTGCGACCTATGTTAAGCCGCAAAATTTTCACGCCGTGAAGCTCTTCACAAACTCCACCAGGCTTCTCAAAGCGATCCCCGACGGTCCTTTTGCAATCCACGGTTTCTGATCTTCCATCCACGCCGTACCGGCTATGTCGAGATGGATCCACGGAGTATCTTCGGCAAATTCTTTCAGGAACATTGCTGCCGTGGCAGCACCACCCCACCGCCCACCGGAGTTCATAATGTCCGCAATCGAGGAGCGAATCTGGTCTTTGTACTCTTCATCCAGTGGCATCCGCCACATTTTCTCGCCGGCTTTTGTGTTTGCAGCTTTGAGGCGCTCGTACATGTCGTCGTCATTGGCGAAAATTCCGGCATTTGTATAGCCGAGCGCGACGACCACAGCACCCGTCAAAGTAGCGGCATCGACCAGATGAGTGCATCCCAGTTGTCGCGCATAATAAAGACCGTCCGCGAGCACCAGTCGGCCTTCTGCGTCCGTATTAATGATCTCAATTGACTTCCCCGACATCGCGATCTGGACGTCGCCGGGTTTCTGCGCTTTTCCCGACGGCATGTTTTCGGTTGCGCATACAATCCCGATGACCTTTACCTTCGGCTTCAGCAGCGCAATCGCGCGCATCGCGCCGATCATCGTCGCTCCGCCGGCCATGTCGTATTTCATCTTCTCCATGCCGTCGGCCGGCTTGATCGAGATGCCACCGGTATCGAAAGTAATTCCCTTCCCCACGAGTCCCAGCACGGGTTTCGCAGGAGCACCGGCTGGCTCGTAGGTCATCACAATCAGTGCCGGCGGCTCATCCGAACCTTGAGCGACACTCCAGAACGCGCCCATCTTCAATTCTTTGATTTTGTCCGCGCCATACACTTCACACTTCAGTCCGACTTCAGCCGACATCTTTTTCGCGCGCTCGGCCAGAATCGTCGGCGTCATGCGGTTGGAAGGTTCGTTCACCAGATCGCGGGTAAAATTCTGCGATTCTCCAACAATTTGCGCTTCATGGGCGGCTTTTTCCAGCGCGGCTTTGTCTCCACCGGCAACCACGGTCACGGCATCAATCTTCTGGTCCTTGCGATCGCTGCGATAGTAATCCGGATCAAAATTCCCGACGTGGGCTCCTTCCACGATCGCGCGCACAGCCTCGTCCTCGGCAATTCCCGTCGGTGCGACAAAAGCAAAGCTGCGAATGCCGCGCGACTTCAGCGCTCGCGCAGCCGTACCGGCGACACGGCGCAAATCGTATGGTGAAAACTTCTTCGCACTTCCGCCTGAGACAAGGAGCAGGCGCTTCGCTTTCAAATTCGTCGGCTTATGCAAAAGGTTCGTCTCGAAAGGCTTTCCCGTAACTTCGCCGCTGGCGAGCAAATCCGCTGCGACAGCCTTTACCGCAGGATCTGAGCTCCCTACTTTCAGTTCTGGCTTTTTGTCTTTTTCATTGGATCCGGGGTTGGCATGGTCGAGCACAACCACGACCAATGATTCGGTTTCGACTTGCGATGGAGCAGAATTAACAATTGTGGTCTTCATAAATTTGATTACAGGAATAAAGGAGTCCTTTCAGTATCGTCGGCAGGCAGGCAAAAGCGCAAGTGACTGCACGTGAGAATAAAGCAATCGAGACGCAACTCGCGATCTGACTTCAACTCGCTAGTGCACTTGGAAAACGAGACTGGAAATCGAGCAGGCCGACCCATTCCGGAGTGATCGTTATTCGCACCATCGACGAAACCAAGCTACGCAGTTGCGTGAGCCATCCCTTCGCCGTTGCCTCATCGAAATAACGCGCGGCAGCCGCTTCGTACTCAGGAACGATTCCCTGCACCGGCTCCAGCCGTGCCGTCCCGCGGATCAGCAACACTTTGTGCGGAAACGTATTGTCATCGATGGTGAGCGATACTTTCGGATTCTTCGCCAGTGCCTTAAGCTTGGGCGCCTTGGGTGGGCTCGCCATCACAATATCCTGCCCGTTCCAGTGGAACCAGATCGGCACCACTCGCGGCGTGCCATCCATCCACACATAGGCGAGCCGCGCAGGAATTTTCGACTGCAAAAGTTCTTGTGACGCGGGATGCTGCAGCAAACTCAGGTCCCCTTGTTTGACAGGTTGCACAGGCTCCCTCCTCTGCGACAGAGTGCTCCTCACTGAACACGGCCAATCACCGCAAGGGATTGTACTCCCCCTCGACCTAGACTCGTATGATCAATTGCGATCTCTCGGAACTCGATATGCGAGGAAAAACTTCTCCATTTCGCTGTCGATCGGATCGAAATCCGGAAAATCCCTTCCCGCTTCCTGGCCGAATGTTGCTAGCGCGCAAGAAACCACTAACAAGCCTGCCGCGAGCACAACTTTCATCACTTCCTCCCGTTTCGCCCCAACATAGTTCGGCATCTCATCTTAAGAGACCCCATAGAGTTGGCAAAGATTCGTAAATGCCATGAAGACAGTTCGGGGCTTGCCTTCCCATATATCAAGGTGGAACAAATAAGCAGCACTCGACGTAACTAAGAGCCGACCGCGCACTAGGGTGACTGCGTCCCTCCGCTTGGGATATGATTTTGACCCGCACGCTGAAGAGATGAGGTTGTCATGACGACTCGTTGGAAGATCGCTCTCGTGGCCGTAATTGTCCTTGGTGTGGCCGCCTTCGTGACCCGGAAAACCGTAACTGCCGCTCCACAAGCCGCAGCTCCTGCCAAGACTGCGGAGGCGCCGAGTATGCCTAGCGGCACGGTATCGATCCCGGACACTACTCTGGCGATCAACTCGTCGACGCCCATGTCCCAGCGCATCGTCCACTACGAGATCGACGCCAAGTACAACGCTGCGAAGCACACGATCGATGCCAACGAGGTCCTGACTTATCACAACCTCACCGGCCAGGCGCTCGACCACTTCCCTTTCCATCTTTATCAGAATGCATTCCAGCCCAACGCCACCTGGGTCCGTGAAGCAAAACGTGACGGCAGCCGCGACACAGAGTACGACCATTGGGATCCCAAGGAATACGGCTCTGAAGAAATCACGAGCGTCGAAGTCGTCGGCCAAGGAGATCTGACGAAGAATTTGCAGTACATCTCTCCCGACGACGGCAATAAAGATGATAGGACCGTCGTCGATCTGAAGCTAGCAAAGCCGATCGCCCCCAATGCATTCGTCCAGTTCAAAATCGCATTTCACGAGCAGATGCCTGAGACGCAGGCTCGCTCAGGATGGAAGCGTGACTTCCTGCTGGGTGGGCAGTGGTTCCCGAAAGTCGGAGTGTTTTGGCACGGCGCTTGGAATTGCCACCAATACCACGCGACTACGGAGTTCTTCGCCGACTTCGGCGTCTACGACGTGAAACTCACAGTGCCACAAAACGAAGTCATCGGTGCCAGCGGGATCGAAGTCAGCGACGTTAATAACCCTGATGGAACGAAGACCGTTACCTATCACGGCGACGACATCCACGACTTCGCCTGGACGGTCAGCCCTCGTTACAAAATCAAAGAGGCCACCTACCAGTCGCAGATGGGCCCAATCAAGCTTCGCTTCATGATGCAACCTGCGCATTGGGACCAGGTCGACCGCCACGAAAAGATCACCCGCGATACGCTCGACCGCTTTGAAAAATGGTATGGACCCTATCCATACAAGACATTGACGGTCGTCGATCCAGAACCGGACTCTGCCTCCGAGGGTATGGAATATCCCACCTTCATCACCGGTGGCACGAGCTGGTTTATGCCGCAAGGATTGGGCTTTCCCGAAGTCGTGGTCGAGCACGAATTCGGACATCAATACTGGTATGGCATGGTTGCCACCAACGAATTCGAAGACGCATGGATGGACGAGGGCATCAACAGCTATACCGAGGTCAAAGTTCTCGATTCTATTCTTGGCAAGAACACGTCCATGATCAACTGGGCCAGGATGACTCTCGGTGAGCGTGAGGAGCAACAATTCGGTTACGCGAGCGTCGCCGATCGCGACGCCATGGCGCAGAACGCCTTCGACTACTACAACTCCAACTCTTACGGCGGCATTACCTACGGCAAGACGGCCAGTGTGCTGCTCACCCTGGAAGGAATCATCGGCGAAGACACCATGGCCAAGGCCATGCACACCTACTTCATGAAGTACCGCTTCACTCATCCCACAAAAGAAGATTTCCTGAAGACCATCGAGGAAGTCTCGGGCAAGGACGTGCGTTGGTACTTCAACCAGGCAGTGTACGGATCGCCGGTGCTCGACTACGAAGTTTCCCAAGCCGAGTCCTATCCGCTGAACTGGTACGAAGAGAAGAAGGACAAGAAGGAACCGAAAAAGGGCGACAAGGACGACACGGTCTACCAGACTTACGTAGCCTTGCGCCGCAAGACCGACTTCGTCATGCCTGTCGACGTCGAAATCAAGTTCGACAATGGTGAGAAGATCCGCGAGCATTGGGACGGCCAAAGCCGCTGGACGCGCTTCAGCTATCAGAAGAAAGCAAAAGTAATCTCAGCCGAAATTGATCCTGACCACACCATCCAACTCGACCGCAACGACTTCAACAACAGCCGCGTTGTCGAGCCGAATCCCAAGCCTACATACAAACTTTCCACGTACTGGCTCTTCGTCACACAGTGGGTCAGTCAGGCGATGGCTTGGTGGGCGGTGTAACACCAAAGATTCGACAAGATGCGACGGACTTCGCGGCATTAAGGATGGAACTGAAATGAACTCGAATAAAGGATTACTAAGCAGCGGCCTCAGCA
Source organism: Candidatus Sulfotelmatobacter sp. (assembly GCA_035264195.1). GTDB lineage: Bacteria > Acidobacteriota > Terriglobia > Terriglobales > Acidobacteriaceae > Sulfotelmatobacter. The sequence goes on from DATFQQ010000066.1 coordinate 6,652, forward strand.
TGGTGATGCGCAATAAGCGCTACATCTTCTGGTTCTGGCTTCTCAATCTCACGCTCGCTGAGTTCGGCACTGCGGCCTTCCGCCGCAGCGCGCACGCCATCCTCGACCACAGCTTCCTTTCCGACAAGCTCATGCACAGCTTCGATATTGGCGTGATCGTCGGGTTGCTTCAACGGCCGGAATTCGGACAGATGGACTCCATGACGATGCCCGCCCTCTACTTCGGATTCCTCTTCTTCCTGTTCACCGCCATTTTCCTGCCGGGGGTCTTCGCCGGATATGCCTCCACTTACCGCCTCCCGCGCGAAGATTTCTTCCGCGCCTGCGGACGCAATCTCTGGCGCTTCATTCGCATCATGATCATTGCCGGAATTGTCATGGGCATCTTCGCCGGCATCCTCTTCAATCTCAACGGCGTCATCGTTAAGAAAGCAACTGAAAGCACCAACGAGGTGCTTCCCTTCGAATTGCGCATGATCGGCTTCACCGTGATCTTCCTGATCATGACCACGCTCCGCATCTGGTTCGACCTCGCAGAGGCGGATACTGTTCTCAACGATCAGCGCGCTGTTCGGAAATCAATCGCTGCTGCGTTCAAACACACATTCCGCGACCTCGCACGCCTGCTTACTCCCTACGTCGCGTCCACGCTGGTGGCAGTATTCTTCTTGCTCGGTGGGATTTCGATTTGGATGAACCTCGTCCGGCCTGACAGCATTATCGGCGCGTTCGTGATCGCCCAGATTACGCTCTTCCTGCTGCTGATCCCTCGCTTCTGGCAGCGTGGCATCGCGGTCTCTTATTGGCAGCAGCGCATGTTGGTTCCGGTAGTCGCGGCACAAGCGGCGGAGACCACGCCAGTCGCAGCCCCTCCGGCACCGGTCGTTCCTACCCCGGACCCCGTTCCGGTTACTTCTGGTTCACCGAGCCCGTCAGAGGAAACGCACTAGAGCGTTCAGAAAATAGTTTTGACCAATTTTCTGTCACACCCGAGCAAATGTCACGTTGAGCGTAGCCGGAGTGCAGCGAAGCGGAACATCGCTACCCCAAAACCAACTGCCGCGGGGTCTCGTCACAGCATCACCACCGTAATCCCCAAATTCCTCCGCCCTAAATCCTTATCGCTCTTCAACTCCGGCATCTCCAGCAGCAACCGCCAGACTTCCTCACAGCTCTTCGCCCATTCCTCCCCGAAAACGCACCCCCGAATCGCACCGCTGTCCGCCATCTCTCGCAAATGTGCCTGCACGGCAATGCGGATGTCCCCTCCCGCACCGCTCGACCCATATCCATGAATGAATTTGAGAAGAGCGACGCCTTCCCGCCGCGCCTGAACAATCTCCCGCTCCAGCCGCTGCAGCGCCTCATGCACCGACGGCCGATCCGACTTTAGATTGACGGTCTTGATGTCCGCAGCCTATGGCAGTTTAGGGAATAGCGTTGATCCACGCCTCTCTGGCACCCTAAAGCCATGTCATGTTGAGCGTAGCCGGTGTCGAGCGAAGCGAAACTCCGGCGGAGTCGAAACATCCCTACCCCAAGACAGCTGCCGCGAGTAAAGTGTATTCGCTGCACAAGAATGAGAGTTGAGCAAAGCTCATGAGCTTTGTAGCATGCCAACTCCTAGCTCCGCGCTCGTCCCCGCGCCACCGCTTCTCTGGCTTCTTTATCCGCTGTCCGCCGCCGCTCCGTCTCGCGCTTGTCCCACAGCTGCTTGCCTTTAGCCAGCGCCAGTTCAACCTTCACGCGACCGTTCTTGAAGTACATACGAATGGGGATCAGCGTCAGCCCCTTCTGTTGCGTCTTGCCAATCAGCTTGCGGATCTCCTCGGCATGCATCAACAGTTTCCTGGTTCGCAGCGGAGCATGATTGTGGATATTCCCATGCTCATACGGCCCGATGTGCGCGTTGAGCAGCCAAAGCTCCCCATCCTTGACCAGTCCATAAGAGTCCTTTAGGTTGGCCAGCCCCCCTCGGACCGACTTGACCTCCGTCCCGGTCAAAACCACCCCGCACTCAAATTTTTCCAGCAAGAAGTAGTTATGTGAAGCGATCCTATTAACGGCAGCATCCCTCTGTCCGCTCGCGGTGGGATCACGGCGGGGCGATTTTTCGGGATTGGGCTTCGTCTGATGAGTGGACTGGCGTGCCATTGGCTTCAGGAACGAGATTTCATCTTAACGCAGAACGGCGTCGGACCTCAGCCCCGCGAGCTCTCACGGAAGGTGAGCCGAGGTCTGACGCAACGGAGTTGGAAACGAGGTTCACGCCGGAAGCCGAAAGCCCAGAGCCGAAAGCCCCAGTAGTCCTACGACCAACGATTGTAACTTGCGCCCCAGCAAGCACTTCGGAGGCACAAAATGGCGATGCTATAATCGCGGCATCGCGAGTTTTTTCGTCTACCGAGCGGCTTTCCGAGGCCAAACGTCGAGGGCCAGGAAAACCGAGCTACCAGCCGCTTGCCCGGGCGGAGACCGTATTAATTAAGGATATCGCGTGAGGACCATCGAATGAGACGCTTACTGCGCCCGGCTTCGTACCTGCTGCTCGTGGCGCTAACCCTTCCTGCTTTAGCGACTGACAAAGCAAAAACCCTCTACGCGAAAGGTCAGGACGCCGAAGCTCGCCAACATTTTGAGGAAGCGTACGACTTCTACAAGCAGGCCTACGACCTCAGACCGAAAGACCTGCGCTACCGCGCCTCGTTCGAGCACGCTCGCTTTGAGGCTGCCGCCGCCGTCGTTCATCGCGGGCAACTGCTCCGCGACGATGGCAAGCTCGATGAAGCTGTCGCCGAGTTTCAAAAGGCGCTAACGATCGATCCATCCCTCTTCATCGCCAAGCAGGAATTAAACCGCACGTTGAAGATGATCAACGATCAGCGGAACCCGCCGTCACAGGCCGCGGGACCGCCCCCCGGCCTGGAAAAAAGAGTCCATGAAGCCGCTGGGCCCGTCGAACTCACACCCATCTCCAATACTCCGATCGCAGTCAAGTTCGCCAACGAAAAAAGCGACACCGTCTATCGCACCATCGGCCAGCTTGCCGGCATCAACGTCCTCTTCGACCCTGACTACACTCCCCGCCCCATTCGCGTTGAACTTAATGGCGTCACCCTCGAAGACGCTCTCGAAATTATCGCGCTCGAATCCAAGACCTTCTGGCGTCCTGTCACCTCGAACACCATCTTTGTCGCCGCCGACAACCCGGCGAAGCGCAAAGAACTCGAGCAGAGCGTTCTCAAGACTTTCTATCTCACGAATCTTTCGCAGCCGACCGAACTGCAGGATGTCGTAAACGCGATCCGCGCTGTCCTCGACGTACAGCGCGTTCAGCAACTGCTCTCGCAGAATGCCCTCGTCGTACGCGGAACTCCCGACCAGATTGCCTTAGCCGAAAAATTGGTAGAGGATCTCGACAAGGCGCGGCCTGAAGTCATTATTGACATCGCCATCATGCAGGTCAGCAAGGATCGTTCTCACACTCTCGGCATTAACCCGCCCAGCAGCGTAACGGTCCAACTGCAGGACAATATCAATACGGTCACACCGACCACGACGACGACCGGAACGACAACCACCACGCCATCCACCGGCACGAACGGCATCAACCTGAACAACCTCGCGAACCTGAACGCCACCAATTTCCAGGTCACGATCCCGTCGGCGAACTTGTCGGCGATTATGAGCGCCAGCGACACCAAGCTGATTCAGAATCCGGAGATCCGCGCGCTCGATGGTCAGAAGGCCTCGCTAAAAATTGGCGATCGCGTTCCCGTCGCTACCGGATCGTTCCAGCCCGGCATCGGCGGCGTTGGCATCAACCCGCTGGTCAACACTCAGTTCCAGTACCTCGATGTCGGAGTCAACATCGACGTAACTCCGCGCGTACACGCGAACGGCGAAGTGACCCTCAAGATTTCCATGGATGTTTCCGCTGTCACCGGACAGCAGAATATCGGCGGCATCAGCCAGCCCATCATCGGTCAGCGCAAGATCGAGCACGAAATCCGCCTGAAAGATGGCGAAGCCAACTTGCTTGGCGGCATTATGGAAGATCAACAGACCAAGCAACTGAGCGGCATTCCCGGCTTGGCCCAGGTTCCGATCCTCAAGTATCTCTTCGGACAGACGACGCAAGATCATTCTGAGAACGAAATCGTCTTCGCGATCGTGCCGCACATCATCCGCGCCACCGACGTGAATGAAATTAATCAGCGTGCCGTCGACATCGGAACGGCAACGACCATTCAACTGCATCGCAAACCACAGGTGACGCCAGTCGCGGCTCCCGCGGGCCAATCCTCTGCCATTCCTGCTTCCGGTGCTCCTCAGGCGCCTGCGACCGCCGTGCCTCGTCCGGCGCTCCCTGGCCAACAGCAAAGTCCTGCTCCGACGGGGACCGCAAGTTTCCTATTCGATCCGCCAACGATCCAGGCTGTCAAAGGAAATACATTCGCCGTGAATCTGTTGATCTCGGGCGCGCAGAACGTGTATTCCGTACCCGTGCAGGTGAACTACGACCCCAAGATGCTGCAGATGGTCAATGTTTCCAACGGCGGCTTCCTCTCGCAAGACGGACAAGTCGTAACGCTGGTCCACCGAGAGGATGAAACTCTAGGCCAGTCGCAGATCACGGCCTCGCGCCCAAGTGGCGCGACCGGTGTCTCGGGTCAGGGGTGCGTGGTTACTCTGACTTTCCAAGCGAAGGCCAGCGGACAAACTCCGTTGACCATCACCCGCGGCGGTGCGCGCGACCCCGGACTGCAAGCGATCACCGTAAACGGCGCGCAAGCATCCGTGACGGTCGAGTAACAGAATCGCATCGTGCGGAATAGTTGCAAGCGATTCCGAGTCGAGCCGCGAAGCGGCGAAAGAATGCAGCCCACGGCGCAAGCCGTGGGCGTGAAAGTGGGAAGAACACCAAGCTCCGAAGGAGCGAAAGAAAACGCTACGACACAGACTCCGTCGGGACGTCACTCTCTGGCCATCTAACGGCGTAGAAATGAAGCGAATCACCAAACTCGAACGCGGCTTCACGCTCATGGAACTGATCGTCGCCACGGCGATCCTCACCATTCTTACAATGATGGCGGTTCCCCTGGCACGCGTCACGGTTCAACGTCAAAAGGAAAAACTTCTCCGCCAGGCACTGTGGGACATGCGCGACGCCATCGACCGCTACAAGGACGCTGCCGATCGCCAGATGTTCCAGACCAAAGTCGACAGCCAGGGATATCCCCCGGATCTCGAGACGTTGGTCAAGGGCATCGAAGGCCAGGGCGGCAAGAAATACCGTTTTCTGCGTTCTATCCCAACAGACCCCATGACCAACAGTAAGGAATGGGGCATGCGCTCGATGCAAGATGATCCCGACTCCGATTCCTGGGGCGGACAAAGCGTTTTCGATGTCTACACCAAGTCCGAGGGTCAAGCGCTCGACGGCACGAAATACAAAGACTGGTAAACGCAGGTGGAAGAGCGGCGCTTTAGCGCCGCGTAAGGCAAGGATAAGTAGGGGCTTCAGCCCCTGTGGGTGCCACAACGTCGACCATATTACAAACCGGGAACAAATCGTGGACGCGCCATTTCTCCCGCGGCTTCACTCTGCTCGAGCTCATGATCGTGATCAGCATCATCATGATCCTCATGGCCGTGGCAGTTCCGGTCTACAACCAGTCGATCGTTCAGGCGCGCGAATCGGTTCTTCGATCCAATCTCTCAACAATCCGCTCGGTTATTTCGCAATACACGCTCGACAAACAAAAGGCTCCGCAGTCGCTCGATGACTTGGTCACCGCGGGATATTTTCGCCAAATCCCCGTCGATCCCATGACGCGCGAAACCAATTGGGAAGTTGTTCAAGAAGACGTTCTCCTGGCAGTCGACCAACAAGAACCCGGCATCACTGACGTCCACTCCGCATCCAACGCCACCGCCACTGACGGCACTGCCTACAGTACCTGGTAGTTCCGGGCGGGCGAAAACAAGTTTTCCTAGAAATGTGTAAGAGCCTGAGAAACTCTCTCATCACAAAAACAAACTTTGTCATCCTGAGCGGCGGCGAAGCCGGCGTGAGGGACCGTACCGCAGACGACACCATCGAGGCAATCGCCGGGATCGCAAGATCCGTCGGTAGCTTTAATGAGGGAGCGGCGTAGACAATTGCAGCACTCTGTTCACAGAACCTGTAACAAATACCAAACAACAACAGCCAAGTATCCCCTCCACAGATTAACGTATCCTCCTCTTGACAATCAGGATGAGCGAGAGTTATATCTTCCTCCTGACCGTCAGTAGGAGGAGTTCCGTCATGCCCGATAAACAGGGCGACCTGGTTCAGGGCACTCTTGACATGCTGATCCTCAAGACTCTCGCCCTTGAACCTACCCACGGATACGGAATTGCGATCCGCATTGAGCAAATCAGCCAAGGTGTCTTTAAGGTGAATGCGGGCTCCCTGTTTGTAGCTCTGCAACGGCTACACCGCGCCGGTTTCATCAAGAGCGAATGGAAGGCCAGCGAGAACAACAGGCGCGCCAAGTATTATGCCCTGACCGAGCACGGGCGAAAGAAACTGGGCACCGAAACACGTGAGTGGGGACGCCAAGCGGCGGCGATTGCCAGAATTCTGGAGGCCTAGCGTATGTCGTTGCTGCGCAATATCGCGAGCGGGCTTCGATCTTTGTTCCGAAGAAAACAGGTGGATCGTGAACTGGACGACGAACTCTCGACTTACCTCGAGATGGCCGTTGAAGAAAAGCTAAGGCAAGGGATCAGCCGTGAAGAAGCCCGTCGGGCGGTGCGCCTCGAGCAAGGAACCGCCGACGCTGCGAAGGAAATGGTCAGCGGCGCTGCATGGGAATCGTTCGTCGAGACGTTGTGGCAGGACCTGCGTTTTGCGTTGCGAACTCTGCGCAAGACCCCCGTATTCACAATCGTTGCCATCCTTACGCTCGCGCTCGGCATTGGCGCCAACACAGCGATATTTCAGCTGCTCGACGCCGTCCGCATGCGTAATCTGCCGGTGGCAAATCCCCAGCAACTGGCGGCGGTCCGCATCGCCGGCGGCAATCATGGCATGGGCATCAACCAAGATTACGGTGACTTGACCAGACCGATCTGGCAGGAGATCCGCGACCATCAACAAGCATTTTCAGGAATCTTTGCCTGGAGTGTATCGAACAGGTATATCGGCCGTGGCAGCGAGATGCGTCACTTCAACGGTCTCTGGGTGAGCGGAAATTTCTTTCAAGTACTCGGTGTGCACCCATTCCGCGGAAGACTATTAGTCCCTAAAGACGAGGGGCCGTGCCCGAACTCCTACGGAGTGGCCAGTTACTCGTATTGGCTGAGGGAACTGGGCGGTCGCGATCCTGAGAGCGGAATCAATCTCATCGTAAACAATGATCCGGTCCAGATCGTGGGAGTAACTCCACCAGGCTTTTTCGGAATGGTGGTGGGTGACAACTTCGACATCGCCCTGCCCTTCTGCCAGCCTCAAGGAGTTCTGCGGCGTGACATATTCGAAGTCGCCGTCATGGGCCGTCTCAAGCCCGGCTGGACTCTGGATCGCGCCTCGGCAGAACTGTCCGCTCTCAGTGCTGGAGTATTTGAAGCGACCGTTCTGCCAGATCGGGATACGGCAACGACTGAGGTGTACAAGCACTTTCAGCTGGCCGCCTACCCCGCATCGCGCGGAGTCAGTCAACTGAGCACCAGCGACTACACCTCGTTGTGGCTACTGCTTGGAATCACAGGTTTGGTGCTGATGCTCGCCTGCGCCAATCTGGCCAATCTCCTGCTGGTTCGCGGCCGCACGCGGGAACGCGAAATGGCGGTTCGTCAGGCGCTCGGGGCGGCACGTTGGCGCCTGATCCGACAACTTCTTTCCGAAGGAGTGATTCTTGCAGCCGCTGGAGCGGCCTTGGGCGTCGCACTGGCCCTAATGCTCAGTAGAGGGTTGTTGCTCCTTTTCAGCACGGAGAACAGCCTGCCCCAGTTTGACCTCAGCCTCGACTGGCGTGTGCTCTCCTTCGTCGGGTCCATTGCGATGCTGACCTGCATCGTTTTCGCGCTTGCGCCTGCACTGCGTTCTTCGCGGGCGCACCCAAGCGATGCCCTGAAGAGCGAAAGCCGCGGGACAACTGCTGACCGCGGAGTCTTATCCTTGCAGCGCCTGATCATCGTGGCGCAAGTCGCTATCTCAGTAACGCTGCTGGCGGGCGCTCTTCTATTCGTACGCAGCTTTCGCAATCTGGTGACCTTGAACCCGGGAATGCGCGAACGTGGAATCACCGTGGCTTTTCTCGGATACTGGCAGTCAAATCTGCCTCGGGAACGATGGGCCGGTTTCCAGCGTGAATTGCTGGAAGAAGTGCAGGCTGTGCCGGGCGTGCAGAGCGCCGCGACGACCACGCGCGTTCCATTGGATGGAGGCAGTTGGGAGCATGGTGTTCGAGTCGGCGCAGCGGAAGGAACCTCAAAATTTACGTGGGTGAGTCCGGACTATTTTTCGGCCATGAGCATTCCCATCGTCGCCGGGCGCGGGCTCACAAATGATGACAAAGAGTCGTCACCACGGGTTGCAGTTGTCAATCAGACGTTCGTACATCGATTTCTGCCGGAAATTGATCCGATCGGGCAAACGCTGCTGACGATTGCGGAGCCGGACTACCCGGCGACCAGATACCAGATCATTGGCGTCATCCCCGACACCCGCTACAGCACCCTCCGCGGCGAGACCCCGCCCATGGCCTTTGCGCCAGCCGCACAGTTCCCCGCCCAGGGACCGTGGTCGTCGGTGGTGATCTACTCGAGCCTTCCTCCCGAAACGGTGATGGCAGCCGTCAAGCATAGGCTCGGTGCAAAGCATCCTGATGTCATCATGGAGTTCCATGATTTTCAAAAGCAAATCCTGGATGGTCTGGTGATGGAGCGTGTGATGGCCACGCTGTCCGGATTCTTCGGGTTGCTCGCGGCGATGCTCGCCGCCATCGGAATTTACGGGGTCCTGTCTTACATTGTCGTGATACGGCGAAACGAGATTGGCATTCGCATGGCTTTGGGGGCCAATAGGATGAGCGTCCTAAATCTGGTCTTCCGGCAAACGGCCTTGCTGCTCGCGGCCGGCCTGGCCATCGGAGTCGCCGTCGCCCTCGCGACAGCACAAGGCGCCGCCTCATTACTCTTCGGCCTCCGAGCCAACGATCCAGCAACATTCTTTGGCGCCAGCGCACTGTTGGTTGTGGTAGCACTGTTGGCCTGCTACTTACCAGCACGTAGAGCGGTGAGAGTCGACCCAATGGTGGCGTTGAGATACGAATAAAGAGACAGACGCGAGTGCTCGCAACATATCCACAGCCCAATGTGACATCTGACCTTGTCACTGAAACTTAAAAAGCAGATCATCGTCAAGGCGGTAGCGGTACACGAGAGCGAAGCAGTAAAAGCCGCAAGTTCTTTGTTTCAAAGATTTTGCCCGCAACCGCTTGAGCCCCATCGATTATCTTGCGATTTTCCCCTAACTCGATGATTCCAGAGATCCGAGGGGGGAGGGGGTACCCACCTCAAATCCCGAAATTCCTAAAGCGGAACAGTCAAAAACCCTCCCAAAATTCTCTTCTCTAAGATTTTTTCGCGATCGGGTTTCCACATCCGTTTGTGCTGCCCTGCACCCGCCAATTAACATCTAGCAATGCCCGTCGAAACAGAAATTCAGGCTCCCACTTCGATTCGTGCTCCCCGCGGCAACCAGATCACCTGCAAAGGATGGCAGCAGGAAGCTGCCATGCGCATGCTCATGAACAACCTGGACGAGGACGTCGCCGAGCGCCCCAAAGACCTCGTCGTTTATGGCGGAACTGGCCGCGCTGCGCGTAGTTGGGAAGCCTACCGCGCGATCATCGAGACACTGAAGAAACTCGAGAGCGACGAAACTCTGCTCGTGCAATCCGGAAAGCCCGTTGGAGTCTTCAAGACGCACGATCACGCCCCGCGCGTCCTCATCGCGAACTCGAATCTCGTCGGTCATTGGTCGAACTGGGAAAAGTTCAACGAACTCGAACGCGCCGGTCTGATGATGTACGGACAAATGACCGCTGGAAGCTGGATCTATATCGGCTCGCAAGGAATCGTGCAAGGCACATTCGAAACGTTCTCAGCGGCAGGCGAGAAGCATTTCGGCGGCGATCTCGCGGGCAAGCTCATCGTCTCCGGCGGAATGGGCGGAATGGGCGGAGCTCAGCCTCTCGCCGCCACCATGACTGGCGCGGCTTTTCTCGGCATTGACGTCGATCCCGAGCGCATCAAGAAGCGGCTCAAGACCGGATACTGCGACTTCATGGTTACCACGCTTGACGAAGCGTTGCGCATTCTGAAGAACGCTGTGCGCAAAAAAGAAAACGTCTCGGTCGGACTAGTCGGCAATTGCGCCGATATCATCCCCGAACTCGCCGAACGCGGTGTCGTTCCTGACATTCTCACCGATCAGACCTCCGCCCACGATCCTCTCAACGGATATGTCCCGAATGGCATGACCTTCGCCGAAGCGCTCGAACTGCGAAAGCGCGATCCGAAGGCGTATCAGGAGAAATCGCTTGATGCGATGGCTCGCCATGTCGAAGGCATGTTGCACCTGCAGAAGATGGGATCGGTGACTTTCGACTACGGAAACAACATTCGCACTTTTGCGTTTCAGCGCGGGGTCAAGAATGCGTACGACTTCCCTGGATTCGTCCCCGCGTACATTCGCCCGCTCTTCTGCGAAGGACGCGGCCCGTTCCGCTGGGTCGCGCTGTCCGGCGAAGCGTCAGACATTCATGTCACCGATGATCTCGTTCTCGAACTCTTCCCCGAAAACCGGATCCTTCGCCGCTGGATCGATCTCGCCCGCAAGCGCATCAAGTTCCAGGGACTGCCCGCGCGAATCTGCTGGCTCGGCTACGGCGAGCGCGCCCAATTCGGCCTCGCGATGAATGAATTGGTGAAGAAAGGCAAGATCAAAGCCCCGATCGTCATCGGACGCGACCACCTCGACTGCGGCTCGGTCGCCTCGCCCTTCCGCGAAACCGAAAGCATGAAAGACGGAACCGACGCAGTCGCCGATTGGCCTCTGCTAAACGCATTAGTGAACACGGCAGCAGGCGCATCGTGGGTCTCAATCCACAACGGCGGAGGCGTTGGCATTGGCTACTCGCTACATGCAGGTCAAGTAACGGTTGCCGACGGCACAGAAATGATGGCAAAGCGCATCGAGCGCGTGCTGACAACGGATCCGGGAATGGGCATAATCCGCCACGCCGACTCAGGCTATGACGAAGCGAAGCAGTTTGCAAAGGCTAACGACGTTAAGGTCCCGATGGGAATCTAGCGGTAAACTGTTGCACATTGCTCGATAGCAATCAATTGGCGCTCAATAAACAAAAGCACGATCCAAGACCGCTGTTATTAGTGAACATCGGCCAACTTCTTACATTAGGGTCTCCATCAGACCATTTTGGTCCGCGACGCGGCTCCGATCTCAGGGAACTCGGCATCCTAAAAGCTGCAGCTGTTTTCTCCGTCGGCGGCAAGATCGTCTCTGTCGGATCTACGAAAGATGCTCTCCGCGATCCCTGGATCAAGAAGCATCGCAAGCAGATCACCGAGGTCGATTGCTCCGGCAAAGTGGTCATCCCTGGATTTGTCGATTCCCACACACATCCAGTTTTCGTCAGTCCACGCCTTGTGGACTTCGAGAAGCGGATCGAAGGCGCTTCCTACGAAGAAATTGCCGCTGCTGGAGGCGGAATCCGCTCCAGCCTGGAAGATGTCCGGAACGCTACCAAAGCCGCGCTGAAGGCCAAAGTCCTGACCGTTTTGCACGACATGGCCGCCCACGGAACCACCACCGTCGAGGCCAAATCAGGCTATGGACTGACCCTCGACTCCGAATTGAAATCGCTGGAAGCCATCCGTGAGGCAGCCTCCGGATGGCCAGGAACAGTCGTCCCTACTCTTCTCGGAGCACACGTCGTTCCAAAAGAGTTTCAGGGTTGCTCACAAAAGTACGTTGAGCTCGTCTGTAAAGAGATGGTTCCGCAGGCAGCAAGGCGGAATCTCGCCCAGTTCGTCGACGTTTTCTGCGACAAAGGGGCTTTTTCAGCGGAAGAAACCAGACAGATCTTTGACATTGCGAAGGCGCAAGGATTGCAGGTCCGCGCGCATATGGGTCAGCTTTCGGAAACAGCTTTGGTGCCGTTCCTACGCTTCGAGCCAGCATCGTTCGATCACATGGATCACGTGAGTGACGTTGATGTCGCGGCCTTGGCCAAGCATGACACGGTAGCGACGCTAGTCCCCGGAGCGAACTATTTTCTGGGCCTGAAGACGTATCCAGATGCGCGGCGATTGATCGACTCTGGCGTGCCGGTGGCGTTGGCGACCGACTATAATCCAGGTACATCGCCCACCATCAGCATGCCGATGGCAATGTCGCTGGCTTGTACGCACATGAAGATGTCGCCCGCGGAAGCAGTGGCCGCAGCGACCATCAACGGCGCATGGGCTCTTGGTCTGGCAGAACGAAAAGGGAGCATCGAAAGCGGTAAGGACGCCGATCTGGCTGTCTTTGATGTTTCGGATTACCGCGAGATTCCCTACTGGTTTGGGGCTAATCATTGCACAATGACCGTGTTGAACGGGGTAATGCAGCCGCGCAGTTGAACTTTTCTGACATGAGATACGTACAGATTTTAAGCAGGTGGCGCGCAGTCGTGCGCAGTGGAAACAAAAGATCCGTTCGGAAATCCGACTCACATTCCTGAGGAACAACCAATGAAGCGAATCCTTGCAGTACTGACTTTTCTTGTGCTGACCATCTCGTTGGCAGCGGCGCAGCGACTGCCCGAAATAGCACGCCCAGACAATTACAAGCTGACCTTCACGCCCGATCTTGAGAACGCGAAGTTCGAAGGCGACGAGACGATCACCGTCCACATATCGAAGCCGACTTCGAAGATCGTTCTAAATGCCGTGGACATTGATTTCCACGAGGCGACCATCCTGAGTGGTGGCGCGCAGCAAAAAGCTACCGTTACGCCGCAAAAAGAGAACGAAATGGTGGTTCTCTCAGTGGAAAAGCCCCTGTCGGATGGGCCAGCTGAAATCCACATCAAGTATTCCGGCATTCTCAACAGCGAGATGCGTGGGCTTTATCTCGGGAAAGACGATCAAGGCCGCAAGTATGCCTCGACGCAGTTTGAATCAACGGACGCCCGCAGAGCGTTCCCTTCCTTCGATGAGCCGGACTACAAGGCCACGTTCGATATCACCGCCGTCGCTGACAAAGGCCTTACCGCGATCTCGAACCAGAAAGTGATCTCCGATGAGCCTGGCCCGGGAGACAAGCACACGGTGAAGTTCGCCACCACGGCGAAGATGTCGTCCTATCTCGCAGCGCTGGTCGTTGGCAACTTTGAGTACATCGAGGGTGAAGCTGATGGCATTCCCATTCGCGTGTACGCGACCACCGGCAAGAAAGAAATGGGCAAATTTGCATTGGAATCGGCCGAGCATATCCTCAGCTATTACGACAAGTATTTCGGGATCAAGTATCCCTACGGCAAGCTGGATCTCATTGGCATTCCGGATTTCTCCGCCGGTGCCATGGAAAACACCGGCTGCATCACCTTCCGTGAAGTCATCCTGCTGATTGACGAAAAGCAAGGATCAGTCGATCTGAAGAAGACCATCGCTGACGTCATTGCGCACGAAATGGCGCATCAGTGGTTTGGCGACCTGGTCACGATGAAATGGTGGGACGATATATGGCTCAACGAAGGCTTTGCCACATGGATGTCGAGCAAACCGGTCCACGCATGGAAGCCGGAATGGAACATGAATCTCGACAACGTCAGCAACACGGGCGGAACTCTGAATGTCGATGCACTGGCAAATACTCGTCCGATCCATCAGGCGGCCGAAACCCCAGCGCAGATTCAAGAACTTTTCGATGGCATCGCTTACGGCAAGGCTGCATCGGTGCTGCGAATGCTCGAATCCTACCTCGGGGAAGAGACCTTCCGTGCAGGCGTGAACGCCTATCTGAAGAAGCACCAGTATGCTAACGCCACTGCCTCAGACTTCTGGAATGCGCAAGCTGCGACCTCGAAGAAACCGGTGGATCAGATTATGCCGACCTGGGTCAAACAGGCTGGCGAGCCCATTGTGAATGTAAAGGCGCAGTGTTCGGGCAATTCCACTAACGTCACTCTCTCGCAACAACGGTATTACTTCGACCGCGCGAAGTTTGACTCCCCGAGCGATCAACTCTGGCAAATCCCGCTCTGTCTGAAGGGCTCAGCCAACGATACCACCAAGTGCGAAGTGCTGACCAAGAAAGAAACGACATTCACACTTCCCGGATGTTCAAACTGGGCGCTCGGAAACGCCGGGGCCTCTGGGTATCTGCGCGTTGGCTATCAACCGGAAGCCGTTCGCGCGTTGGCCGCCGATGCAGAAGCCAAACTGACTCCCGCGGAGCGAATTGCTACGCAAAATGACATATGGGCTTCGGTGCGCGTAGGACGAGAACCCGTGGGCGATTACCTTGCCTTCGCCCAGGGCCTGCAATCGGATCGGAGCCGGGCAGTGATCGAAGACGTGCTCGGACGGCTCAACTACATTGGCCAATACCTGGTAACCGAAAATGATCGCGATTCTTATCGCGCATGGTTACGGCAGTATCTCGCTCCGATCGTGCAGGAAGTTGGATGGGAAGCGAAAGCGGGCGACACCGACGAGCAGAGAACCTTGAGGGCGCGCCTGCTTTCCGCCCTGGGCTATGATGCGCGCGATCCGCAGGCACTTTCGGCAGCACGGAAGATCGCCGACCAGGCTCTGGCGGATCCATCATCGGTAGACCACCAGTTGGTGGGAGGAGCGCTACCAATCGCGGCGCTTAACGGCGACGCGGCCTTCTACGACAAGCTGATGGCAGCAATGAAAAATCCCAAATCGCCGGAAGAGTACTACTCCTACTTCTTCACACTGCCGCAGTTCACCGATCCCAAGCTGCTGCAGCGTACGCTGGATTTCGCGATTTCGCCGGATGTGCGGTCGCAGGATGCACTGCAACTCGTCACCGGTGTGCTCGCTAATCCGGATGGTCAGAAGCTGGCGTGGAATTTCATTCGCGAGCACTGGAGCGAACTGGAAAAGGCTGGAGGACCATTCGCAAGCGCTCAGGTAGTAGGCGCCACAAGCACATTCTGTGACGCGGGACTGCGCGACCAGGTGACGGAGTTCTTCAATGCGCATAAGGTTGCTGCCGCAGAGCGAACCTATAAACAGTCGATCGAGCGCATCAACAATTGCGTGTCCTTGAAGTCACAACAGGAACCACAACTGGCATCGTGGCTGGGACAGCACGGCAATGCCGGCGGAAAATAATTCGTCGCACGTTCCGCAAACGCCCGGGAGATTCCTCCCGGGCATTTTTGTTTAGACCATTTTAGCTTTTGATGTAATCCACCGCGGTGTCATTCTGATGGCCTGCGCTTTTTGCAGGCCGGAGGACCATGCACTCTCCGGCCGCATGAGCAACTGCAGGCAGAGTTGCATAAGTCCTTCGGCGCCAAAAAGCGGCGCCATCAGGATGACAAAGCGGAATGGTATACAGCAATTCTTAAATCGATCTAGGGCATGACTGGCAAGACGAGATGAGATGGCATCTCGGACGAGCAGTAAACTCTCTGGGTCGCCGGAACAAAATCGGCAGCAGTGGCTTTGTAGATGCTCGGAACAAATTTCTGGGGATTGCGGTCGATCACCGGGAACCATGTCGACTGAATCTGGACCATAACACGATGGCCCTTCAGAAAAACATGATCGTGGTCCCGCAATGGCACGCTCCATAGCGTAGGCTTGCTTGCGGTCAGCGGCTCAGGAATTTCATAGCTGCGCAGGTAGCGCCCGCGGCGTACCTCCATTGCAATTGGCAGTTCGTATCCATTCAGCGATTGGGCATATTGGCCGGGCTTTGGCCCTTCCTCAGGATTCCATGCGTTCTTCTGCGCGTCCTGCGGGTACACGTCAATCAACTTCACAATGAAGTCGCTATCCGTTCCAGAAGTGGAGGCGAAAAGTTCGGCAGCCAGCGGTCCGGTTACAGTCAAATCATGGTCGAGCGGTTCGCTGACGAAGGAAAGTACGTCAGGCCGGTGATCGACAAAGCGCTGATCGGCGACCTCCCATGTGCGCCAGTCGCCCGCGGGATAAGTGGGAGAGATCGGCCGCTGACGATACGGAACGGGATTGGCAGGATCGGAGATGTATTCGCGATAGGGCTTATCGGCACCGCCTGCTGTGGGCGCGGTGAATGATAAAGTGCCGTTCGCATGCAGATAAAGGTTCGTCGGCTTCGCTTCTTTCGGCGGCCATGCTAGGTATGTGTGCCAGGCATTCGACCCGCTCTGAAATGTGCTGGCCTGCCATGCGGGCTTCTCGCCAATTCCATGCAGATAGTACCGGAAGAATGGCGCTTCGATGTTCTCGCGAAATTCCCGCGAAGTCTCGTGACCGCCGAACGGGATCAGACCGATGCTGTCGCCTTTGGGAGCTTGCCATTCGCCGTGAAACCACGGGCCAGCAACGATGAAATTGGTGTGCTGTGGATCGTTGTCTTCGGCGTGACGGAAGATTTGCCACGGACCCCAGGGATCTTCCTGATCCCAGAATCCCGCGACGTTTAGATTAGGCACGGTCGACGCATGCAATTGGCGGACCCAAGCCTCTTTTTTCCAGAACTCGTCGTAGTCTGGGTGATCCACGGTTGAATTCCAGTAAGGAATCGACCCGTGCAGGTATTTCGTGTTGATGTTTGAGAGCGGCCCGAGATCGAGGTACCACTCGTATGTATCGTAAGTCTCAAAATCGAAATGCGTGTTCTTGTTTTTGTCGGCCTGCTCCATCACGGCGTATTCGAAATCATAGCTTTCGCGTAGAGCGCCGTAACGGTGATCGTCATCGTTCATCCACTGATCGACAGGCGAGGCCTGCTCGCTGATGGCTTTCAGCGCAGGGTGCGGGTGCAGCAGCGTGAGCGCGGTGGTGAGTCCGTCGTACGAGACGCCGTACATCCCGACCTTGCCGTTGTTGTTCGGTACGTTCTTCACGAGCCACTCGATGGAGTCGTAGGCGTCTGTGGTTTCGTTGGTGGCTTTGGGATCGTTGAGATCGACCCAAGACGAGAGATTGAAAACTCCTTCGGACTTGAAGCGTCCGCGAAGATTCTGGATGACGAAAATGTATCCTTCGGCCGCAAGCTCTTTCATGGATGATGGCATCTGCTCGGGCGGCTTCTCGGGCACGCCGTAGGGCGTCCGGCGGAACAAGATGGGCAGCGGATCTTTCTGGTCCACGGGGTTCAGAATCACGGTCTGTAACCGGATGCCGTCGCGCACAGGAACCATCACTTCCTGCAGTTTGAAGATCGGTTTGTGCTCGGGTTCCGAGGCTGTTTGTGCTGTCGCGGGAATTTGCTGAACAGCGGCGAATACTGTGGAGAAAAGCACAACGAAGAAGAGCCGGTCGAAAAGACGCACCAGGATTGCCTCCGGAAGGCAAATGAGTTGAATCAGATTCGAGAGGCGCAGTATATCAATCTATTGATCAGCATGGAAATTTCGCGAATTCTTGCCGCCGTACGACGCACCACAGAAACTTGTCGGAACCAGAATCATCTATGATTCGTAGTCGTCATCTTCAATTGAAAGTGAGAACTCATGAGTAAGTGCAAGGGATATGCAGCATCGGAAGCGAATGCTCTGCTGGGGCCGTTTTCGTTTGAACGGCGGGAACCGCTGGAGCACGACGTCGTGATCGATATCAAGTACTGCGGAATCTGCCACTCCGACATTCATCAGGCCCGCAACGAGTGGAGCGACTATCAGGACGAGTGCATCTTCCCGATGGTCCCCGGCCACGAGATTGCTGGCGTTGTGTCAGCTGTTGGCGGCAAGGTCACGAAATACAAAGTGGGCGACAAAGTTGGGGTCGGGTGTTTCGTCGACTCTTGCCGGACATGTCCGGAGTGCAGGCAGGGAGTCGAACAGTACTGCTCGGTAGCAACCATTTGGACGTATAACGGGCGCGACAAAAAGGGCGCACCTACTTATGGCGGATATTCGGAACGCATCATCGTAGATGAGAATTATGTGCTGCGAATGCCAGGGAACTTGCCGCTCGAGGCCTGCGCTCCGTTGCTCTGCGCTGGAATCACGCTGTATTCTCCGCTCAAACATTGGAAAGCAGGTCCCGGCAAGAAGGTTGCGATAGTGGGCATGGGCGGGTTGGGTCACATGGGCGTGAAGCTGGCTCATGCGCTCGGGGCCGAAGTAACCGTGCTCAGCCAGTCTTTGAGCAAGCAGGCCGACGGTAAGCGGTTCGGAGCCAGCCATTACTATGCAACCAGTGATTCGGAAACTTTTACCAAGCTGGCGGGGCACTTCGATCTGATCATCAACACAGTCTCCGCAACTGTCGATTGGAATCAGTACCTGGATTTGCTCAAACTTGATGGAATTATGGTGCTTGTCGGGTTGCCAGAGAAGGATATTCCGGTTGGAGCATTTTCTCTGACCGCACGGCGCCGCAGTCTGGCCGGATCGCAGATTGGTGGAATTCGAGAAATCCAGGAGATGCTGGATTTCTGCGGCAAACACAATGTGCCGTGCGAGGTCGAGGTAATCCCGATTCAGAAGGTGAATGAAGCGTACGAGCGAGTACTGAAGAGTGACGTGCGGTATCGATTTGTGATTGACATGGCATCGCTTTGAGCTTCGAGCCACGAGCTTCGAGCTGGGAGTGAAAACCGGTCTGGGGGCAGCGATGCGCTGCGCTTTGCTCGGAGCTCGTGGCTCGAAGCTCGCAGCTCTAAAACACTCTTCCAATCGAGAAGTTCACGCGGCTCTGTCCGGTTGGGCTGACGCTGCCTGCGATGGCAATTGGGCCGACGATCGTGTCCGCGATAACGCCTAAGTTGAAGGTGCCACGAACAACGACAGGTCCGGGGCTATCCGCCTGCGTTCCAAAGGCAGTGCCCGACTCATACCATCCACCCCAGTAAATCTTCTTTCCGATCAGTTGCGGCATTCGGTATAGTTCGCGACGAAAGCCAAATGATGCGTACGAGTAGTAGTTCCCGATGAATTCGTACGGAAGATATGCGCCGAGGCGAAACTGTCCACCCAGCTCAAATACCTGCAGCGGTCCGGCCGAACCCTGGAATGTGGCGCCGCCCGATATGTCGGTGAACAGCGATGTTTTCGGGCTCAGTCGAAAGACATTTGAGGTTTGAACGTCGAGCTGATCGATAGGGCGGGGCAAGTCGGGACTCTGCAAAACACGTGACAGACTCACGACTGCTCGAGTTCCCGAACTTGGCACCGACGGGCTATCTTGACCATCCCAGACGAAGCGCGCTCGTACTTCACCGGTACTACCATGCAGGCTGGGAAGGCCCGCGGCTCCAATCAGCGGCGAAAGCTTGGCATCGAAAAGTTCGTAGCCGACTCGGACCTCGCTGCGGAGCCCCGAGTTATAGCCGACGTCGAATCCGCCCCCGGCGCGCTCATCGCCGAAAACCGCGACCCGAGTGAGCCCTTGGAATGAGTTGCGCGCGAACTTGGAAGCGAAAGCATGAGGCGCGACAAAAAACTTGGTTTGCCACAATGGCTGATAGAACTCGGTCGCGCCAAGATTGCTCGAGCCGAACAACAGATCGTTGCGCCACTCACCGCCGCGATGAAGAATATCCATAAAAGTAATGCGCGCACCGGCGGAAAAATCAAACGCCGCAACGCCGGATCCTTCGACGTTGACGGCGAGGTCGACAAAAGGCGGTCCGTAGGTCTTCTCATGAGCGGTAATGCGCAACGCCGGAACGCCGTTCTGGGTGAAGCCTTCGTAGCCGAGGCGGTCGAATTGTCCTTCCCCGGCAATTTGCGTTAGCTGGTTCTCAACGCGCGGCAAGTTCAGGGGACCTTGCGTATCTTTTGCGAGGCGATGTTGGATTCTGCCGTCTGTGTCTGGATCTGCTCCGACCACTCTTATTGCGTCGACTTTATTCACGGGCTTGCGTCTCCTGGCGGCCCGCTCATCAACGTACGCCTGCCACTCGGAAGCATCCTGAATCGCATGCGGCAATAGGACGGAAGACTGGTTGGCTGCCGCTTTGTATCCCAACTGAATCAGCTCATCAAGGCGGTTGTAGTCATTGATGGAGAAGCCCCGCATATCGACCGTGACCTTGGCATCAGCCAATGCCAAAGAAGAGCGTTCGTTCTGCGTAATCATGACGTCGATCGCGCGCGAAAGCACGCCTACCAGCGTTCCGAGTTGTCCGACGTCACCTGGCGGAAGCTGAAGTTCCACGGCGATGACGACATCCGCACCCATGCCCTTTGCAGTTTCTACCGGAATGTTCTGCACCATGCCACCATCGGCCAAGACACGACCATTCATTTCGACCGGAGTAAAGACTCCGGGAATCGCCATCGACGCGCGAACTGCCTGAGAAAGCGACCCGTTATGTAAAACCACGGCTTCACCGGTTTGCATGTCGGTCGCGACGCAGCGAAATGGGGTCGGCAAGTCGTCGAAGCTGGCAATCTCCGATACTGGAAACGCAATGCGGTCGAGCAACAATCCTGCGGACTGACCAGAGTTGAGGCCGTTGGGGCCGCGGAGACCATGCTTCAGACCAAGCGGTGCACTCACCAGAAAGTTCCGACGGTCCTGTTTCCGACGGAACGAAAGCTCGCGATAGGTTGGCTCGGGTAAGAACGCTTCGTCCCAGTTGATCTTCTTTGCAAAGGTCTTAATGTCAGTGGGTGACATGCCAGTCGCGTACATCGCTCCGATGATGCTGCCCATGCTGGTTCCGGCAACGCGATCGACCGGAATGTGATTCTCCGCCAACCATTGCATCACTCCAATCTCGACCAACCCCAGCGCGCCACCGCCACTGAGAGCCAGGCCGATCTTGGGGCGAGGTGGAGAACTTCGAGATGGAGCGGTTGACACACTAGCGTCCTGGCCGCAAACCAAGGTAGATAACACGATTCCTACGAAAAAGATCAGGAGAATACCTGGGATCAATGACCGAGACGGACGTCGCATTCTTTACTCCTGGTTGAGAGCGCGCAGCATCGCTACAGGCAGGCTCTGGCGCGGCGCGAGTGAAAAGGGTAGCAGGTTTAAAGAGCAAGAGTCGGACGTGGCAATGATCAGCAATTCGCGGAGGTTAGTGAGGTTTTCGTTCCTCGCGCCTCATCTACTACTTTGCGGACGGCGTCGATCACGAGTTCTGGACGGTCCAACTGAATGTAGTGAGAACTGTTCTTCGCAATCGACTGAGTTCCCCGGGTGGAAAGATGCGCCAGTTCTTCTTGCATCTTTTCCCAAGCCTCGTTTGTCGATTTGGCTAGGTCGGCGGGCAACTCTGCAGACGGTTTATCGGGATCGTGGGAAAGGACCACAAGCGGAATATCCCCAAGCGAGGTCACGGCAGCAGCTTCGGCTGCACTTTGAGAGAAAGATTTCATTTCAGTCATCTTTTCGTGTTCCGTGTGCCAATTGCACTCCGCCGCTCGCGCTGCGGCATCCTCGTCACATAGTCCGAGAAATCTGGGGATCCCGAACGGAGTGGCATATTCCAAGAATTCCGCCTCCCGACGCCAATTTCCCTCCATGCTCTTCAATTCCGGGGAAAAGCGATTCTCCTGCTCCGGATGGGAGGAGTCGACCAACACCATACCCGCCACTTCGTTGCGGTACATGCCCGCATAAACGCGCACGTCGTATCCGCCCATCGAGTGGCCCACGAGAATATAGGGTGGTGGAATGTGCGCCGCCTGCAGCAATTCATGCAATTCGGTCGCAATCACTCTACTAGTGCGCGGTTGGGAGGAGGAATCGCTGTAGCCGATGCCTGCCCGATCATACGAGCAAACGTGCACGACCTTGGCGATTTCCGGCTGCACCTTTTGCCAGGAGAGGTACGTATCTCCAAGACCGGAGTCAAGGATAACGGTCGGGGTTCCTTGTCCGGTGCAGTTGATATGCACCTTGCGCCCATTCACATCGATCAACTGACCGGCCATGCGGTTGAACCGGCGGTCGCGGGCCTCGGAGATATTTTGATAGAGGAATCCTGCCCCGGCGAGGAGAAGCACAAGAATGACGAGACCGCGCAATATGCGTCGCGGCCAAGGCTGGCCTTCAGCAGGGGTAGAGGCGAAGCGATTCATGACGACGGACAATTACACGGAACGGTCACCCCACACTAGGCAGGCATTTTACATGACCGGGGGCACAGTGATGCCCATGGCACCAAGTGCACGGATCAATTCCCGCCGAACGACGGCAACCGTAGCGAGCAAGAACTGCTTCCGCTTCTCATCGGGTTCACTGAGGATCGGGTATCGATGGTAGAAAGTGTTAAACAACTGCGCGAGCTGGAAAATATGCTTGGCGAGATAGGCGGGCTCCGTTGTGGCAATGCACTGGTTGATCACGTAAGACGTTTTCGAAGCGGCCAGCCACAATTCCCAGATTTCGTTTGTGTCTTCCGCGGTCAGGTTGGTTGCCAGATCGGCGGATGACAGCCTCTGTGCATCTTCGATAGCACAAGTCTCAGCATCCACTCCAGCTTTGCGGAAGATGCTGGTCGCACGCACCACCGCGTACTGGGCATAAGGTCCGGTCTCCCCTTCGAAACTGAGCGCATCCTTGAAGTCAAAGGCGATCACCGACTGCTTGGTGTACTTGAGCATGAAGTAACGCAGGGCGCCGATGGCGATCTGGGTCGCGATGCCGAGCCGCTCTGGTTCGGCAAGTTGGGGATGGCGTGAGTCGACTTCCTTTTTCGCAGAGGCGATCAACTCATCCAGAAGATCGTCGGCCTTAACCCCAAAGCCCTTGCGCCCGCTGACCCCGATGAACGATCGCGCCTTTTCTTCTTCGCTCAGGCTGTATCCGAGTTCTTCCGCGCAGCGCGGAGTCAGAACGACCATTCCGTAGGAGAAGTGCGTAAAGTGGTCGGCCGCTTCTCCGTGACCGAGGTCGCGCAAGGCTTCCTTGACCGTGTTTTGCGCTTCCGACTGTCGTACGTCGATCACGTTATAAATTTCGGCAACATTTCCGAAGTGGGGATGGTCTTTTTCGCCATCGGTCGCGGAGATCCAGCAGTCGTGCCGATTTGGATAGCGGTAGAACTTGTTGTATCCGAAATCGCGCCCCAGCAGCCCGAACTTCCACATGTGGTACGCGATGTCCTTACCCACGTAACCGACGGTTCCGTTGGAGCGGACGATCACTTTCTGGTCTTCTCCGGACACGCGATCGAATTCTTCGACATCATCAGAGCTCCGGTGGGCCTCCTCGCTTTCGGCCTTCTCCGTGCCAGCACGCCGCATTACCCAGCAGCCCTTGTTCTTGCCCTCGGTCTCAAAGGTCAGAACTCCAGCAGCTTTGAGTTTTTCGAACGCAGCGTTCCAAAAATGCAGGTGCAGGATCTCGCTCTCGCGCGGAAGGAAGTCGTACTCGATATCGAGCCGATCCATCGTTTCCAGGTGGCGGCGGAGCACAGCGGTCGAGATCAAATCAGCAACACTGGCGATCTCGCTATTGGCGTCTTCAATCGCGTGCAGCGTCTGCAAACGGAGCTGCTGATTTTGCTTGTCAGTTTCGTACCACTGCGAAACACGCGCGTACAAATCCCAGCAGTAGTAGTCGAAGCGCGGCTGGCGAGTTAGGGCTTCGATCTCAGGACGAGACTTCTTCTCGATGTGCATGAAACCGACGACCACATCGGCGACCTGAACGCCTGTGTTGTCGATGTAGTTCTGGATGTCGACTTCCCTTCCCGCATAACGCAGCAAGCGAACGAAGGTATCGCCGAGAATCGCGTTGCGCAGGTGGCCGATATGCGCAGCTTTGTTGGGATTGATGCTCGAGTGCTCAACCAGAATTTTGCCGGACGGAACGACTGTTGACGGTTTCTTGTCGGCCGCAAGAGCGCTAGCCATCCAGGCGCGATCGATTTTCACGTTCAGATAGCCGGGGGGCGCCACCTGCATCTCGGCGATGCCCTCGATGGTCCCGATATCGGTACGGATCGCCTCCGCAATCTTCAGTGGAGCCGATCGCAACGGCTTTGCGAAGGGAAAGATGGGAATCGCAAAATCCCCAAGTTCGACCTTCGGAGGCTGCTCGATGACAACAGGTGGAATTAACACTCCGGGATGGCGTTTTTCGAGACACTCCAGCACGCGCTGGGCGAGACGATGTTCCAGATGACGATACAAGGAAGCCCTCTAAACTATTGAAGAAACAGTGATTTTAACAGAGTTCGCGGGCGCTGCATGTTTGACGCGGGTAGACGGGTTCCCTATGATGAAAACTCAATCTTTTTATGCGCATTGCTTACTTAGAGTGCTTTTCCGGCATCAGTGGCGATATGTTTCTGGGCGCACTGGTGGATGTCGGAGTCTCGCCGCAGTTGCTGCAAGAGACGGTGGCGGCACTCGGGTTAGGTGCGAAGCTGGAAGTCTCGCGCGTGGTGCGCAGCGGGATCTCGGCAACGAAAGTTGACGTTTGGGTCGACGGCGAGAAGGATATGCCGCGCGAGGAGTACTGGGCAAAACAGGAAGCGGCGCATTCGCATGAGCATCATGATCATCACGGGCACGAACATGAGCATGCAGACCACCATTCTCATGGTGAGAGTTCGCGGACAGGAGTGTCCGCGCCACACACACACCAGCATCGCGGGTTGACGGAGATTCGGAAGATCATTTCGGCGGCTAAGATTTCAGAATCGGCGAAGAAGACGGCGGTTTCCATTTTCGAGGCTTTGGGATCCGCCGAGGCCAAGATTCATGATGTGCCCATCGAGAGCATCCACTTTCACGAGGTCGGGGCTGCCGACGCAATTGTCGATATTGTTTGCGCTGCCGTTGGGGTTGACGCGCTCGGCGTCGACGAGTTTCTGTGTTCGTCCCTCAACGTTGGCGGGGGAATGGTTAAGTGTGCCCACGGGACATTTCCCGTCCCTGCACCTGCGACTGTCGAATTGTTGAAGGATGCGCCCGTATATTCGGCCAATGTGCAGACAGAACTGGTTACGCCAACTGGAGCTGCGATTGTAAAGACTCTCGCGAAGCGATTCGGCACTTTTCCGGAGATGAAGATCGAGAAGTCAGCATACGGAGCCGGATCGCGAGACTTTCCCGGACATCCGAATGTGTTGCGTATCGTGATCGGCGAAGCGGCCGCCGCGTCGACCGCCAAGACGCAGTCCGACACAATTAGCGTATTAGAGGCCAATCTGGACGATCTGAACCCGCAAGTCTTCGGCTATGTGATGGATCGACTTCTGGAAGAAGGTGCGCTGGATGTCTTCGGAGTGCCGGTGCAGATGAAGAAAAATCGCCCGGGAACTCTGCTATCGGTGCTCTGCAAATCGGAAGATGCGGACAAGTTGACGCAGTTGGTTTTCAGCGAGACGACGACTTTGGGAGTACGGCGCCGCGAGGAATCTCGTGCGACGCTCGCCCGGCGATGGGAGAGTGTCCGCACCGAATGGGGCGAGGTGCGCATCAAAATCGCAAGCATGAATGGGACAGTCACAAATTACGCACCCGAATATGAAGACTGTCGGCGTATCGCTGAAGAGCATCACGTGCCTCTTAAGATGGTGATGCAAGAAGCGGCACGGGAATATGCGCTCAGTTCCAGAGAAAAGCATTAACCACTAGGGTCACAAAGGTACACGAAATTGGGTTTCCTTCGGTGCAACTTCGTGTCCTTAGTGGTTCAACCGATTTCTATGGCCAGGAAGTTTTACATCACGACTCCGATTTACTACGTGAATGCGCGTCCGCATATCGGGCATGCGTACACAACCATCGCTTGCGACACGATTGCGCGGCGTCACCGGATGCTGGGCGACGATACGTTCTTTCTGACGGGCACTGACGAGCACGGGCAGAAGATCGAGCGTGCGGCGCAGGCTGCGAGCAAGTCTCCGCAGCAGTACGCCGACGAGATTTCAGGCGAGTTCCGCGCATTGTGGAAGCGGATGGGGATCTCGAATGACGACTACATCCGCACGACCGAAGAGCGCCATAAGAAACGCGCCCAGGAACTGTTCAAGCAGATTCGCGACAACGGATATATCTACAAGGGAACTTACACGGGGCAGTATTGCGTCTCCGACGAACTCTATGTCGACGGAGCGCAGCCCGGCGATCCCTGCCCCACTTGCGGACGGATCACGGAGACAGTTCACGAGGAAAACTACTTCTTCAAGCTGTCTGCCTTTCAGGACAAGCTGCTCGAACTGTACGCGAATCCGGATTTCATTCGCCCAGAGACGCGGCGGAATGAGGTAATTTCGTTTGTCCGCTCCGGCCTGCGCGATCTCTCGATCAGCCGCTCGACGTTCTCGTGGGGCATTCCCGTGCCGGACGATCCAAAGCACGTGATCTATGTCTGGCTTGACGCGCTGGCGAACTACATCACAGCGATCGGCTACGGGTCGAAGCACGCAGGGGCTCAGGAGGCCTTCAAGAAGTACTGGCCGGCGGATGTGCACATGATCGGCAAAGAGATCGTGCGCTTCCACTGCGTGTATTGGCCCGCATTTTTGTTAGCCGCGGGTCTGCCTCTGCCGAAAGCGATCGTGGCACACGGCTGGTTGCTGTTTGAAGAAAGCAAGATGTCGAAATCACGCGGGAATATCGTGCACACCGAGACCATTCTCGATGTGCTCGGGGCCGACGCCCTGCGTTATTTCCTGCTGCGCGAAGTTGTATTTGGGCAGGATGGATCGTTCTCATTCGATGCGCTGGTACAGCGTTATAACTCCGACTTGGCAAACGGGATTGGTAATCTCGCCAGCCGGACGTTGACGATGATTAATCGGTATTTCAAAGGAGAGGTGCCGTATCCGTCGCACGCGGCAGCGCATACTGCAGGTGATGATGTCGTTTCTATGACTGCCCGTAGGACGATTCAGGAATTCGGAATACTGTTCAACGACTTTCAGTTCTCTCGTTCGCTCGAGTCGGTGTGGGAGTTGATTGCCACAGTCGACAAGTACATTGTTGAGAACGAGCCATGGGCACTGGGCGAGAAACAGGACGATGCGAGTCGTGCGCGGTTGGCAACAGTCTTGTATACGTCGGCGGAAGCGCTGCGGATCGCGACTGCATTGGCACACCCGGTCATTCCGGACGCGACGAGGAAGATATGGGAACAAATGGGATTGGGCGACATCCAGAAACTTGATCTGACCAAGCTCACCTGGGGACAACTGCCCTTAGGAACAAAGCTTGGCAGTGTGAGCCCAGTGTTTCCGCGAGCCGACAAGAGCGCTGTGGAAAGGATGCAGCAGATGGAAGATCAGCAAAGGCCGGCCGCTATTGAAGCGCCCAAGGAGCAGGCGAAGGTAGAAACTTCTCTCGCCCAAACACAGGCACCGGCAACCAATACGGACGGCAGCGGCAAAATCACGATTGATGATTTCGCGAAAGTCGAATTGCGAGTCGGCCAGGTAAAAGTAGCGGAGCGTGTGCCCAAGTCAGACAAGCTGTTGCGGCTGGAAATTGATATCGGGACCGAAGTCCGTCAGGTGCTTGCCGGAATTGCAGAGGCTTATGCGCCAGAGACGTTGGTCGGGCGAAAGGTCGTGATCGTTGCAAACCTCGCCCCGAGAAAGATGCGCGGGCTGGAATCGAACGGAATGATCGTGGCGGCTTCGCTCGAGGGCGGCAAGCCAGTACTGGCCAGTTTCCTGGAAGATGTGCCGGTGGGGGCTAGGCTCAAATAAGACCTCAGACCTCGGACCGCCGACCTCGGCCACTAGCCTGTGAAATTTGGATGCAAGGGCCTGAGTCGAAAGTCCGAGGTCTGAGGTCCAAAGTCCGAGGTCGGTTTTTCCATGTTCGTCGATTCTCACGCACATCTCGATGGCAAGCAGTTCGAGTCCGATCGCGCGGAAGTCATCGCACGCGCGCACGAAGCCGGAGTCGCGACCATGGTCGCCATCGGCAATGGCGACGGGCCGCCCGATCTGAACGCCGGGATCAAGCTCGCCGAGCAGCATCCGTTCATGTACGCGACGATCGGAATCCATCCGCATGAAGCAAGGTTAGCTTCCGATCACGCTTACACCGAACTGGAGCGATTAGCAAAGCATCCCAAGGTGATTGCCTGGGGAGAGATCGGGCTCGACTACTATTACGATCATTCCCCGCGCGATACGCAACAGGAAGTTTTCATTCGGCAGATGGAGTTGGCAGCCGGTGCAAAGTTGCCGATCGTGATCCATTGCCGGCCTTCTGACAATAGTGATAATGCCTGGGAAGACTGTCTCCGCTTGATTCAAGAGCAGTGGGCCCACAAGGGCTTGGGCGGCATACTTCACTGCTTTACAGGAGTTTGGCCTCAGGCGAAGCGTGCGCTCGACATGGGATTCATGATCTCCTTCGCGGGAAATGTGACGTTTCCGAAGGCGCAGCAGATTCGGGATGCCGCGCTCGAAGTTCCCCTCGATCGCATGTTCATCGAGACCGATTCGCCGTACTTGGCGCCGATCCCGCACCGCGGCAAGCGGAACGAGCCTGCCTTCGTGAAAGAGACGGCGCGCAAGATCGGCGAACTCCGCGGACTGTCGATGGAAGAGGTCGGCGAACAGACTTCTCTCAATTTCTACAATTTTTTCAAAATCTCTGAAACCTCTGAAAGCAAAGTTCCCTCCCACTGAGACGGAAGTTCTGTTAACCTCTGGTTACGCTTCCTTTGTTTCAGAAAGATTAGAAATATATGCCCGATAACAGTTTCGATGTGGTCAGCAAGGTCGACCTGCAGGAGGTGTCGAACGCTATCCAGCAGGCGCTTAAGGAGATACACACGCGCTTCGACCTGAAGGACTCAAAATCAAACATCGAACTGGAAAAAGATGCAATTGTCCTGCACTCAGCGGATGACTATAAGTTGAAGGCAGTCAATGACATCCTGCAGCAAAAACTGGTGAAACGGGGCGTCTCGCTGAAAGCTCTAACCTATGGACCGATCGAGCCGGCAGCCGGCGGAACCGCCAAACGGCGCGCAACCATGCAGCAAGGGATTGCCATCGAGAAAGCTCGAGACATTGTGAAGCTGGTGAAGGATTCGAAGAAGAAAGCGCAGGCTTCCATCCAGGGAGATTTGGTTCGGATCAGCGGCAAGGATCGCGACACGCTGCAAGAAGTGATCCAGTTGCTGAGAGGGCACGATTTCGGGATTGATTTGCAGTTTGTGAATTATCGAACGAATTGAGGCAAAAGATCTCACCGCAGAGGACGCCAAGGACGCAGAAGAAAGACTGGGCTTGTTGCTCGGCGATCTCTGCGCGCTCGGCGGTTAAAGACTTTTCTTGAGCGCTCCTGCCACCATCAACGGCAAAGAAGTATTCGACCTGCTGCGGGACGATCTCGTCGCATTGGAGGATGAGTTCGGCCGGGATACGGTTTCGGGCGTTACCGCGATTACGGAGATCGGCGAGTATCTGCGTAATGGCGGGGGAAAGAGGATCCGGCCTGCGCTTCTGCTCCTTTCTGCAAAGCTGATGAACTACGAAGGCCGCGGTGCAGTTCGCTTGGGCGCCGTGGTCGAGATCATTCACACCGCAACACTGGTTCATGATGACATCATCGATGAGGCCAAGACGCGGCGGGGCCGTCCCGCGGCCAACACGAGGTGGGGGAATTCCAAGTGTGTGTTGGCCGGCGACTGGCTCTACATGCAAGCCTTCAAGATTGCAGTGCAGGAGCGCAATTTCCGCATTCTCGATACCCTCATTGAGCTCACGCAGCAGATGGTTGAGGGCGAACTGCTGCAGATGGAAAAGCTCGGCCGGTTGATCACCCTCGATGAGCACTTCGATCTGATCTACCGCAAGACGGCATGCCTTTTCTCAGTCTGCATGCGGCTGGGGGCGATCCTCGGCGGCGCCACGCCGCAGCAGGAACAAGCTCTTGGCAAGTATGGCCACGATCTTGGCATGGCGTTTCAGATTGTCGACGACGTCCTCGACCTGACTGCCTCTGAAGAGGTGCTCGGCAAGCCCGTCGCGAGCGACCTGCGCGAGGGCAAGGTAACAATGGCGGTCATTCATGCCCTTGAGCGTTGCACGCCAGACGAGCGAAAGAAGATAGAGAAGATCCTGACGGACCGAGCCTTTAACGGCGTGACCCACGGTGACATACTCGAGATTCTTGAGCGTTATAGCTCTCTCGAGGCGGCCAGCGCACACGCCGCCCAGTACGCAGAATCCGCTTGTAAGTCCATCTGCTTTTTCCCGGACTCCGAAATCAAGCGAGCGCTGCTCTGGGCCCCGGAGTTTGTGGTTGCCCGAGAAAAATAAACCCCTTCGGGCAGCCCCGGTCGTTAGGCATTAAGCCGTGATTCCTATCTATTCCTGAGCATTCCTGACATTTGGTCAACTAAGGTAAAGCGATTATCCGTGCGCTCACCCTGTGATTTTGGGCACATAAATCCGGAGGAAATCCGATTGATTGTCGTCACTTTGAACGGTGACGGGTGCCACAGAATTTCTTCTGGACAGGGGCCAGAATGCAGCCAGTTGATGGGTGCACCGGCTGGACGGCAGGTTAACGAGACGCACTGGCATGCGGGTGGGGCACAGAACAAGGTGACCTCACTTCTCCCCTCGGCACCTGAGAAAGGCAGGTCGCTTGGGGTCCTGTCCGCCATCGGGCTGGCCATCAACGACGAGACGGCGGCTTAAGTCGAAGCTTGAGACGAAAGGCGCCTAGCTTTTTCGACGCGCCGGCCCGGACAGGGCCGGAAGGACTTCGAGTGCAAGCCGCTGTCTCGCTCACCCTGTCGAGGAAAGTCCTCCTGAGAGACTCGCTCCTCGCACAAACCGGGCGGCCTTCCATCGGAGCCGCCCGGTTTTATTTATACTGAACCTGTCCCTGCTTGGGGTTCATCAAAGTCCTGTTTCCATGTCTATGAATCATCTGCTGCTGTTGATGGGTCTCCACGGCTATGCCTTGACCTTCAGCATTCTTTTTGCCGAATCGGTGGGATTTCCTTTCCCCGCATCAATTGCACTGGTGGCTGCCGGCGCCGCGGTGGCTTCGCATACGTTGTCCGGGCCCTGGCTTCTCATGTGGGTCATGATCGCCTTGGTGGTGGGCGACACCTGGCAGTTTTGGCTGGGGCGCTACACGGGCTGGGGATTGCTTGCCTTCCTTTGCCGGGTATCGATGAACCCCGAGACCTGCATCCTGCGTTCGGCGGAGTCGTTCTACAAGCGCGGCAAAGTCACCCTGGTGATCGCCAAGTTCGTTCCGGGGATAAACACGATGGCAGCTCCGTTGGCAGGCAGCATGAAGATGCCGTTTTGGACCTTTCTGCGTTTGGACGTCGCCGGATCGTTTCTCTATGCGCTCACTTACCTGGCGGTGGGCTACATATCCCGTGATTTTCTGGCAGCCACGCTGAAGAGCTTTTATGCAGCCGGCCGCGTCATGGAAGTGTTGCTCATCCTCGCGGTCGTCGTATATGGCGCATACCGGGTGCTGCAATTCGTGAAATTCCGGAAGTATGCCATCGTACCGCGGGTGCAGGTGGAGGAAATTGCTTCGCGCCTTGCCGCTGGCGAGGGAGACCGCCTTCAGATCGTCGACGTGCGTAGCCACGGATACTACGACATCGGCGCCGAGCGAATTTATGGCTCGATCCGCATCGAGCCCAACAATCTTGAGGAAGAAATCAAGCACCTGCCCAAAGAGAAGGATATCTATCTCTACTGTACTTGAGCACGCGAAGCCACGAGCGCCCGGGTGGCGCACCTACTGCGGGAAAAAGGCTTCCACACGTACGTGATTGTCGGCGGGCTGGCTGCCTGGCGAAAGGCCGGCGGACACCTTGAATCTGTGCCCAAAAGCGAAGTAGTGAAATTACCGACCTTCAGCTAAATCGATGTCTGTATCTCAGGCTCCGAATTGCCGCAAGTGGTGGTCGAGGTGTTTGTACATGCCACGGCTCCATTCGTAGGGAGTGAGTGCTCCGAAGAATGGATGCGGATGCCGCGTGCACTTCCCTTCGCCGCCTTCATGGAACTGGCGAACCTTTAATTTGAGTTGCTGCTGCTCACGGCGGAAATCGCGGTGGTCTGCTATCACCAATTCTTTGGCGGTAGGGTTGCTCTTTGAGAACGGCTTTTCGTTGACGAAGACTGGCTTAGCCAAGGGACCGATAAGTCTCCCAATAAACATCCGCGGCAAATTCGACGCTCCAGTAGCCATATCCAGCGCGGCCGAGCAATGCGCCATCATCTGCGCTACGTCCATCTTGCCCCACTGCCCCTGCGCGGCAGGCTGCAGCTTGTCGATGCGGGAGCAGACCTCGTCTACAGCTTCTCGTTCGAACAGATTCTTCATACTCACGACTCCGGGAACATCAAGCAAGCGGCAAAATCATAACATCTGCCGGCGAGGTAAACCTTCCAATAGCTTCCCCGTAATACACTGCATTCATGTATCGGGAAATCGAAATCAAGTTTCGAGTAGGGAATCTGCGTGAACTCTCGCACAAGCTTCGTGCAGCCGGGTTTCGTCTGAAAACTCCGCGAACTCACGAAATGAATACACTCTACGACTTGCCGGGCCAGGTACTTCGCAATCGCAGGGAATTGCTTCGGCTTAGGGAATATGGCAAATCGTGGAAGTTGACGCACAAGAGCGGAGGCAAGGTCAGCCGCCACAGCAGCAGAACAGAATTAGAAACTGCCGTGAGCGACGGAGAAAAAATGGAGTTGATCCTGCGGGCACTGGGCTACTCACCATCATTCCGCTACGAAAAATTTCGCGCCGAATGGAGTGACGGTAAAGGGCAAGTCGTCGTCGATCACACTCCAATCGGCGATTTCTGCGAGATTGAAGGAAAGCCGCAGTGGATCGATACAACCGCGAAGAAACTGGGCGTGAGCCACGAGAATTACATCACGAAGAACTACGCAACGCTGTTTGCAGAGTGGAAAGAAAAGACCGGGAGTGCAGCTAAAGAGATGACGTTCAAAGCGGTCAAGCGCTGAGCCTTCGACCTCAGGTAAATGTACGGGCCTCCGACCGCTTGCGCGCTCGTCACGATTAGTCGCGGTTAGGGAACGCCGGATACTTTCTCAAGAGTTGAGCGTCACGCCCCGTGGCACTTCTTATACTTCTTACCTGAACCACAAGGGCAGGGATCGTTCCGCCCGACTTTTTCCTGGTTGCGGACGACCTGCTGGACCTGCTGCGCCTCGCCTCCACCGGCCATGCGGGCCTGTTCCAGCTCGCGGCGCTTACGGCGCATGAAGGCTTCTTCGAGTTCGTCAGCGGATGTGGAAACCATTCGCGGCGGACGGCGGCCATTGCCATCTCCACTACGCTGCGCCGGCACACCGGACTCTGGCCCTTGACCGGACGGAGCGCTTGGTGGCGCACCACCCGCCCCTGCCTCAGGTGGCCGCTCCAGGATCTGCATCAGGTAGAGATAGCGAACCGTATCTTCCTGGAAGCGCTGCATCATCGCTTCGAACATGTCGAAGGATTCTTTCTTGTACTCAACCAGCGGATCATGCTGGCCGTAGCCACGCAGGCCGATACCTTCTTTCAGGTGATCCATACTGAGCAGGTGATCTTTCCACTGCTGGTCGATCACGCTGAGCATGATCATGCGCTCGTGATGGCGCATCGCCGCTGGGCCGATAAGTTTTTCCTTGGCGTCGTAACGTTCTTTCAACTTGCCGAAGATGGCATCGCCGAGTTCACCACGGTTCAACGATTCGGGTTTCACGCCCTCCGCGAGGAAATCCACACCGAAGCGGGTGAAAATGGCATCCTTCAAACCCTTGATGTTCCAGTCGTCGGCGTGGGCCTTTTCCGGACAAAACTCTTCGAGTTGCTCGGCAAGGATTGAAGCAACGTAGTCTTCGAGAATCAGGTCTTTCTGGTCTGTACCCTCGAGCAGACGGCGGCGCAGGCCGTAAACCGCCTCACGCTGCTTGTTCATTACGTCGTCGTATTCGAGCAAGTGTTTGCGCGATTCGAAATGCTGACCTTCGACGGTCTTCTGGGCGGTTTCGATCCGTCGCGTGATCATCTTCGACTCGATCGGCACGCCCTCTTCCATGCCAAGCCGCTGCAACAGAGTCGATACCCACTCCTTGGCGAAGATGCGCATCAGGTCATCTTCCAGCGCAAGATAGAAGCGGGAAGATCCCGGATCACCCTGGCGTCCAGCGCGTCCACGAAGCTGGTTGTCGATTCGCCGGGACTCGTGGCGTTCGGTGCCCAGAATATGCAGGCCACCCGCTTCGATCACCTCATCGTGTTCCTTGTCCGTCTGCTGCTTGTAGCGGTTGAGGGCTTCGGTCCATTTGTCGGTGGGGACGACGAATTCATTTCCGTTGTAGTAGAAGACCGAGGTCTGCCCGTCTTCCTGCGGTCCCTCGATTTTTCCCTGTGCCACGCGCAGTTGCTGCGCAATTCCCTTCTTGACCATCTCCTGCTTGGCCATGAATTCGGGATTGCCGCCCAGCAGAATGTCGGTTCCGCGGCCGGCCATGTTCGTCGCGATGGTCACGGCACCCTTGCGTCCGGCCTGCGCGACGATCTCTGCTTCGCGCTCGTGGAACTTGGCATTGAGCACAACGTGCTTGAGGCCCTTCTTCTTGAGTAGATCTGACAGGCGTTCTGACTTTTCGACCGACGTGGTGCCCACCAATACTGGCTGCCCCTTCTCCGCAAGTTTCTGGATTTCGTCGGCCGCTGCAAAATATTTCTCTTTTTCCGTTCGATATACGATGTCGGGATTCTCGACACGCAGCAGTTCTTTATTTGTGGGGATCACCACGACCTCGAGCTTGTAGATCTTGTCGAACTCGGTGGCTTCCGTCTCGGCAGTACCGGTCATGCCCGCCAGTTTCTTGAACATGCGGAAGTAGTTCTGGAAGGTGATCGTCGCCAGCGTCTGATTTTCGCGCTCGATCTTGACGTTCTCTTTGGCTTCCACCGCCTGGTGCAAGCCGTCGGACCAGCGACGTCCGGGCATCATGCGGCCCGTGAACTCGTCGACGATGATCACTTCGCCGTCTTTGACCACATATTCCACGTCGCGGCGATAGAGCGCGTGCGCCTTGATCGCAGTCTCGACGTGATGCTTCCATCCCCAATTTTCTGGATCGGCGATGTTCCCGATGCCTAGCAGTTGTTCTACTTTTCCCCAGCCATCATCACTGACGGTGATATTGCGGTGCTTTTCGTCGATGACGAAATCGCCGGTGAGAAACTTCCTTTGCGGATCGTCGCCCGAGGAATTGAGTTCCAGGATCATCCCCTCACGGCGATCCTGGGGAATCTTGTTTTCTTCGAGCAGTTCCCGTAATTCATCTCCTGATACTTCTTCGCCCTTGTCCAGCTTCGGAATGATGCGATTGACCTTGTAATACTTATCGGTCGACTCTTCGCTGGCACCGGAAATGATCAGTGGTGTACGAGCTTCGTCGATCAGGATGGAATCGACTTCGTCGACGATGGCGTAGTTATGCCCGCGCTGCACGCAATCCTTGATATCGAATTTCATGTTGTCGCGCAAGTAGTCGAAACCAAACTCGTTATTGGTCCCGTAGGTGACGTCGGCTGCATAGGCAGCGCGGCGCTCGTCGTCGTCGAGATCGTGCACAATGACACCGACCGTCAGGCCGAGGAAGCGGTAGAGCTTGCCCATCCACTCGGAGTCGCGCTTGGCGAGGTAATCGTTGACGGTCACCACGTGCACGCCGCGTCCGCTGAGCGCATTGAGATAGACCGGAAGGGTCGCGACCAGCGTCTTGCCTTCGCCGGTCTTCATTTCCGAGATCTTGCCACTGTGCAGTACCATGCCGCCGACTAACTGCACGTCAAAGTGCCGCATATTGAGGACGCGGCGCCCCGCTTCGCGGACTACGGCAAAGGCTTCCACAAGAATGTCTTCCAGTGCTTCCTGGAGGGCATCGTACTGCTCTTTTTCAATCTGCTTGGCGCGATCAAAACCGTTCCCGTCGTCCTCTGTGCCGGCTGCGGTGTCTACGGGTGGCGGACTTCCGTTACCACCGCCCACCCGGCTCAGCCGCTCCTGAATGCGCTGCCGGAATTCGTCAGTTTTGGCGCGCAATTCGGCATCACTGAGCTTCTGGATCTCAGGTTCCAGCGCATTGATAGCCTGGACGTTGGGCATCAACGACTTGATGACACGCTCGTTCTTCGTCCCAAAAACTTTGCCTAGCAGTGTGTTAATCAAACTGGAAGTCCTTCGGAGGGCAGGGTACGCCCAAATACACTCTTTAGAAGCCTAGCACATTAGATGCCGCTGGAGGTCCGAGGTATGCGCGAGACTGCATCTCAGTATAATGACGGTGAACATTTGGAGGCTCCTATGTCGCGTCGCCTCTTGCTGCTGCCCTTAGCCCTTCTGCTGCCCCTGACCGCGAACGCAAAAGACAAGAAGAAGAATCAGATGCCCGAGCTCATCTTGCGGGCACAAACCGTGCGTGTGGTCATCGACCCTTATGTCGGAGAGCCCCTGGACCAACCAGCTGCCAATTCGATGGCCCGAGATAATGTGGAAAAGGCGCTGACGGAGTGGGGGCGTTACAGGGTCGTAATGGACGGCGCGGAATCAGACCTGGTGATCGCCATTCACACCGGAGATGACCGGATGGCACGCCCCACGATCAGGGGAGGCCCAATCGATCAGCGCGCCGGAGTCGGACAGACCACTGACAGCACCGTCCGAATCGGCGGGCAGCGCGGGCAATCCCCCATGAATGATCCCAGCATGGACCCGCGGTATCCACAGAATCAGGGTCCTCGCATCGGCAACGAAGTTGGGCCGAGAACGGACTCTTTTATGGTTTATCAGGGCAGTGTCTGGGGCGGAAATTCGCTCGATTCATCACCTCTGTGGCGGTACGAAGTTAAGAACTGCCTCAATCCGACGCCGCAGGTAAGAGCGGTTGAGGAGTTTCGGAAGGCGATAGCGGAGGCAGAGAAACCGAAGGTGCCAAAGACCCCGTAAAGGTTCACACAAAGAAGTCAACCATAGTGGCAGCGAGAATTTCGTCAAAGCCATTGAGGCACCTAGACTCAGAAAAGTAAACCTGAGTTTCACCTCTCGCACTTCGTCTCACCAGGAATTACGCTCCATCGTCGTGGGATAACTGCGTTTCCCCCGGTTTTCGTGTATATTCCCCACGACCCATGCCCACTTTCTACGACCGCTTTGTGGAGTGTGCCCACCGCTGGCCCAACAACGTTTCTCTGGAAATCCAACGTCATGACCGGCTGGAAGGATGCACCTACGCCGAGTTGCACCGTTGGGCTGAGTCTGTTGGGCGATGGATTACAGAGAACAACTTGCCGCGCGGGTCGCGGATCGCGATTCTGGCCGACAACCACCCGAGATGGGTTGCGGCTTACCTGGGAATTATCGCGTCGGGGTGTGTCGCGGTTCCACTCGACACCGCACTGCACTCCGATCAGGTCCTGAAACTTCTTAAGGACAGCGGCACTACGGCTGTGTTCGTCGATGCGAAGCACATTGCCGTAGTGAAGCCTGCAGCCACAGAACTGAACGTCCCCCTCGTTCTGACCGATCCCGACCGAATGACCGCCCAGGCCCGCCAAGAGAAATTCGGCGCTAACCTCCCTGCCATCTTTGAAGCCGGTCCGGGCAATTTCAAACCGATCCCGTCAAATACCGATGACCTTGCTTCCCTGCTCTACACTTCAGGAACAACTGCCGATCCCAAGGGTGTGATGCTCACGCACGGCAATCTCCTTGGCGAAGTGGAGGCTGTTTTCAATTGGGTCGACCTCGGTCCTGGCGACGCGTTGCTCGGCGTCCTGCCCCTGTTTCATGTGCTGGCGCTGATGGCCAACATGCTCCTTCCGCTCATCAAGGGATCGCGCGTTCTCTATCTCGAGACCCTGAACACCACCGAGTTGATGAAGGCCCTGCACGAGCGCGGCATTACGGCCTTTGCTGTTGTGGCGCAATTCTATTACCTGATTCATGAGCGGATCTTTTCCGAAATCAAGAAGCGCGGACCACTCACACAAAAGCTTTTTAGCGCGATGATCGCCACCAATCACATTTTGCGCAAAATCGGCATCAATGCCGGGCCGATCCTGTTCAGCAAGGTTCACCACACGCTCGGACCGAAGATGCGTTATTTCGCGACCGGCGGTTCGCGCTTCGATCCGGCGATCCAGAAAGACTTCTACGATCTCGGCATCGACGTCATGCAGGCCCTGGGACTGACGGAGACCGCCGCCGCCATCTATGTCAATTCGCCCAACGATATCGTCTTTGGCTCGTGCGGCAAGGCGATGAAAGGCGTTGAGGGAAAGATTGTCGACCCTCAGCCTCAAGAGGACGGCGGTCCGGCCATTGGCGAACTTGCCGTTCGCGGCCCGATGGTCATGAAAGGCTATTGGAACCGTCCTGATGCGACTGAGCAAGCCCTTCGCGACGGCTGGTTTTACACGGGTGATCTTGGCTACTTCGACTCACATGGCAACCTATTCCTGACCGGACGCAAGAAGGAAGTTATCGTTCTCAGCAACGGCAAGAATGTCTATCCGGAAGAGATCGAAGCGCATTACTTGAAATCGCCGTTCATTAAAGAAATCGCGGTCATGGGATTGGAAGGTAAGCCCGGCGAAGAGCGCGACCGGTTGCACGCAGTGGTCGTTCCCAATTTCGACGAATTGCGCAAGCGCAAGATTGTCAACGCCAAGGAAGCCATTCGTTTCGATATCGAAGGACTATCGGCGCAAATCGCGTCGACCAAGCGCGTCAGCAGCTATGAGATCTGGCAGGACGATCTGCCGCGCACAACCACGCGTAAGATCAAGCGCTTCGAAGTCGAAAAGCGAGTGCGGGCCAATCAAGGCAAGACGCTCGAGGACGGGACGGAACTTCCCGCAGAAAAGCCGCTCACCGCGGAAGAAGCAGCGTGGCTTGAAAAACCGGATGTGCAACGCGCGCTCAAGATTATTCGGGAGTCTTCCGGGTCAGACCGCGAAAAGATAACGCCAACGCTCAACCTCGAACTTGATCTCGGATTCGACTCGATGCAGCGCGTGGAGGTGCTGAGCCGGTTAGAAGAGGAACTGGGCGGAAATATCGAAGAGTCGCAACTCACAAACATTTACACCGTTCGTGATCTGGTCGATGCGGTGCTCGAGAGCGCAGCAAGCGGCGCGACAGCACCACGAGCCGCATTCGCTGGTTGGAAAGCGATTCTCGCTGAAGATCCACAGGATCCTGACGTGCTAGCGTTGAGGCATCCCAGTCGTCTCAACGATAAGTTCTGGTACCTCGTTACACGCCTATTTCAGATGGTGGCCTTCGATCGACTTGATCTGAAAGTGTCAGGCCTCGAGAAACTGCCGAAAAAGGGTCCGTTCATTCTCTCTTCCAATCACCAGAGCTATCTTGATCCAGTCGTTCTGGCTAGCGTGCTGCCAGAGGATCTCTTCAGGAATTTGTTTGCCGTGGGTACGAGCGAAATTTTCGGCACAGGATTCATGCGCCGCCTGGCGCGCTCCATCAAAGTGGTCGTTGTCGATCCCGATGCGAATCTCATTCCTGCGATGCGCGCGGGAGCATTCGGCCTGCGTCATGGGATCTCGCTCGTTCTTTATCCGGAGGGAGAGCGATCGATCGATGGAACGCCGAGAATTTTCAAGAAAGGTGCAGCGATTCTCTCCATCCACCTGCAGGTTCCAATAGTGCCGGTCGCGATCGAAGGCTTCTATGAGGTATGGCCGCGGAACAGGGGTTTCCAGGGGTTCAAACCGGTGAAGATGGTCTTTGGAGATCCAATTCTTCCCCCGCCCGAGTCCGAGGCGTCGGAACAAGCCTACGAGAAGCTCACCGCAGACTTAAAGGCGCGGATCGTCGAGATGTGGGAAGGGCTCCGGCAAACGACGTGAGCTTCACGCTCCAGCGGCGTTGGCGGAATCTCCAAAAGCTTTGCTGAATCCATTCACCACCAGCGAGTCATAGTGAGTACCTGCTCGCTTGATAACTTCCTGAGCCGCCTGCGAGGGCGACAGCTTCGTGCCTCGCTGGCCGCTGGTGAGCGCTTCGTATTCTTCCGCGAGAACCAGCACTTGCACCTCGAGCGAAGCATCTTCTGGCCTGGATCCTTCCTGCCGGAATTGGCGCTCTGTCAGAAAAATCGGAATCGCGTTTCTCAGGGATCCACCCATCGCGATCTTGGAGCCGAGCATACTCTTATTTCTCTTCCCCGGCCGAAGATCTTCTTGCGAAACCTGTGCGGCCTTCATAAGGACTTCGTTGGTGATGCCGAGATCTTTCATATTGAAGAGCAGCGCCGCCGTCCGAATGTCCTCGATGCTCTTTCCGTCGAGGCCCACAGCCTCGGCGATCTTGGTCGCGCACAAGGAAGTACGATATCCATGGGTCTCACTGTACTTCTGATTCGCGAGAAAGTTCTGCAGGATTACCAGCATCCCGTCATAACCTTCTTCCATCTCGCGCAAGGACTTCTGGTTATGCTCGTAGAGAGTGCCGGTAGCATAGCCGGCGACCATGAGGATTCCGCCCCACACCGTCATGTCGAACCAAAGCCCGAGAGGCATTTCGACCGGCCGATGGAACATTGTCGGATTCAGGAACACAAGCAACGTCACCAGAACGATGCTGGCCACGGCGGTCAGCGTGGCATGACGGCGTCCAAAGTGATAGGCGGAATACAGAGTCGGAAGGAAATAGAAGACGAGTGCCATACGCTGCGAAGCGACCAGAAAATTCAATATCGCAGCGATCGCTACCAGAAACAGCAGTAGCCAGAGCTCCGGATTGATCTTTCTCACAGTGCCTCCACGGGGGCGGCAGAGGTACTCTCCCGAAACTTCACAATTCGAGTTCCAGGTTTACAGACTTGCCCGTCTCACTATTTTCGATGACTGGACCGACGGTCCCAAATTACTGAGGTAATTAAGGCAGGCTTACTTTTACTTCGCGCGAGGATGCGTCTGATCGTAGACCTGCAGGACATGCTTGGTGGAAAGCTGTGTGTAACGTTGCGTGGT
The DNA here is from genome assembly GCA_035264195.1 of Candidatus Sulfotelmatobacter sp. Taxonomy (GTDB): domain Bacteria; phylum Acidobacteriota; class Terriglobia; order Terriglobales; family Acidobacteriaceae; genus Sulfotelmatobacter. The sequence goes on from DATFQQ010000066.1 coordinate 47,859, forward strand.
AGCCAGGCGCTCATGTCCCAGCAATTCTTGGATGGCTCGCAGGTCTGCCCCTTCCTCCAACATGTGCGTCCCGAAGGCATGGCGCAAGGTGTGCGGATGTACATCGGGAGACAGGCCTTTGGCCACAGCAATCTTCTTGATGATGCGGCCGACGCTTCGGGTGGTTAAACGGCCACCACGTTGATTGATCAGCAAGCCATTGGAATTCTTGTGAGCATCGGAAAGGATCGCTTGCCTCGCGGGAAGGTAGGCCGATAGCGCAACCTTCGCCGATTCGCCAAAGGGCACGTAGCGCTCCTTCTTCCCTTTTCCGCGGATGAGGATCGCTTCGACGCTCAAGCGAATGTCGTCGAGGTTAATGCCGGTCAACTCAGAGTTGCGGATTCCGCATCCGTATAACAACTCCAACATGAGACGGTCACGTTCGGGGAATGCCGCAGTTTCTGGCATCTGTCCGTCGAGCACCGAGTTCATCTCTTCGATCGTCGGCACCCGAGGCAATCTTTTCGGAAGCCTCGGTGTGGCCACGAGCTTTGCAGGATTCTGATCGACCACACCTTCCTGCGCTAGCCAGCGGTACAGCGAGCGCACGGCAGCGAGCGAGCGAGCCACGGAAGTCTTGCTGAGCCCCCTCTCATAGAGCTGTGACAGGAATCCGCGAATTGCGATGTGATCGATCTGCTTCCACGCACGAGAGCCCGCATAAACAGAAAAACTGGCCAGATCACCGGTGTAGGCTTTAATCGTATGCGCGGACGAGTTGCGCTCGCGCAGATGATGCAAGAAATCATCGACGGCCTTGCCGACCGTACTCTGCGCTCTGCTCATCGCGCTTTCGCCCTCGGATGATGCTTCTGATACACGGTTCGCAAACGATCAAGCGCTAGATGTGTATATACCTGCGTGGTCGAGATGTCAGCGTGACCAAGAATGGTCTGCACAGTACGCAGGTCGGCGCCATTCTCGACCATATGCGTAGCAGCGGAGTGCCGCAACATATGCGGGGAAGCATGACGTCCAGACGCGGCGGAAGCTTGGCCAACCATCTGCCAGATGCGCTGTCGCGTCAGTTTCTTGCCTCCACGACCAACAAACAACAACGGCGAATTTCTAGTTTGAACAGCGGCCGCCAGGTTCTGCCGGGCCTTTGGGGCAAGCATTGCCAGCAACGTCGGACGACCTGAGCTCAAGTATGCCGACAGCGCATCCTGAGCAGGTCTGCCTAACGGCACAATTCTCTCCTTGTCTCCTTTTCCGCGAACCAGCATGTATCCGGCTTCGAGTTTCAGGTCTTCAAGCGTGGCGCTAACTACTTCAGAGACCCGCAGCGCACCTGCGTACAGCAACTCGAGCATGGCGCGGTCACGCGATGCCAATGCTTCTGAATCTTTCCGATTCTTGCGCGACTCGGACAAAGATTTCATCGGCGCGGCAAGCGTCGTCGCGATCTCATCCTGAGCGAGCGATTTAGGCAGCACCTTCCACTGCCGCGGAGATTCGATGTTCAATGTGGGATCGCTATCGATCCTCTTGTCGAGCAACAAATATCGGTACAGATGCCGAAGCGCTGAAAGCTTCCTCCCCACGCTGCGTCCGTCTACACGATTCGAGAAGAGTTGTTGCAAAAATTCACGGACATCCGTGCGGCGCGCGCTTAACAGGAGGCGCCTTCGCTTCTCCAGGAACTCAGCGAACTGGCGAATGTCGGTTGTATAGGCGTTGATCGAAAGACGCGCCAGACCTTTTTCAATCCGGAGATAGTCGAGAAACCCGGCGAGAACGCTCGAGTTGACGTCGGAAGGCATGAGGCAGACTTTCAGTATGCGATTAGAGAGAGCATCTGACAATGATGAGGTGGATGCCCGCAATCGGAGGACCTTCCGAACTCGTTCGATCACCAACCAGTCGTCAGCAGCCGGTGCGCTGCCTTGAACCCGCACTTCTGGTATTTGTCATAGGCGCTGGCCGCACGATCGCGGATGAGATCGTTGCTTTCTCCCGAAATCCATCCATCAAGTGCGCTCTTAAGTGTGTAAGCCTCTGGAGCCATGAGGCCGGCCGTCCACAGTAGGGGCTCGGCGCCAGTGGCCCTTAGCGGCGCGGCAAAGAACTGCTTGCTCGCGCACGCAAGCACGATCGCATCGCGATGAAGGGCGTTCTTCTGATGCGGCAAGCGGCTCAATTGAAAATCCATCAAGCCATCATGTCCGGCATACGCAACAACATTCGCCGCACCTCGAATGGGTAATTTCAACGACTCCGATGCGCTTGACAGGTTCAGCACATCCGCGCCATCGCCAGCAGCGGAGTCAAGAAAGTCCAGGACGGCCTGCTTGATTTCCATCCCGCGATAGGCATCGGCGATAAGGTAAACACTCGCCGCTCGATATTTGAAGACGCAACGCTCCAGAACCTCCGCTTTCGGCTTTGGATTGCATCTCACGCGCTCCCAATCTGGGGAACGCGAAAAGTAAGTCTTGACTCCGTAGGCGGAGCCCCAATAGAGGTTATGTTCGGCATCTTCGCCGTTGCCGAGCTTCGGCGCAACAGGAACAATTCCCTGGTGCTCATTGTCAGCTAGCGCCACGAATACGTGAACCGTTCGCAGACCGTTGGTTTGAGCAAACAGTACGGGTGAGAGAACCGCAAAGCTTGCGGCGATACATAAACACCTGTATCGCGTCACGTCGCCGCTCCGCCACTAACTTCGCGTAACAAGTCCACCGCATACAGCGCTCCCTCTGGCGTCTCCTCGTGCTTGAAATAGGCAAAGGCATCGCGCCCTTCGGAAATGTGTTGCCGGAGCCGATCCACCATGGCACGGCGTTCCTCACCTGTATACGTCGGTTTTCGGAAGCGGTAGTAAGCGAACTTGCCGGTTACGACGTCTGGGGTGGTCCGGGTTTCGGTCTCTGCCACGCACAGGGCCATATTGGTCGCTCGAAGCAGATCCCAAGTCGTGTCGCTGAACCACGACTCATTCCGGAACTCGAAGGCCGCCGGAACCGTCCGTGGGAGGATCGCCAGAAAATCCTTCAATAGTGCGGCGTCGGCTTTCAGATTCGGCGGAAGCTGAAACAGCACCGGCCCGAGTTTGCCCGCTGCCGCTAACGGTTCGATAGTCGCCAGAAAGCGCGCTACAAACTCCTCCGTGGCCTTGAGACGCTTGATGTGCGTGATCACCTGGTGTGCCTTCACCCCAAAGCGAAAGTGCGGTGGCGAGTCGCCCAGCCAATTCTGGATCGTGGTTTCCTTCACCAGTTGCCGGAAGGTGAAATTCACCTCGACGGTATTCAACTTAGTCGTGTAGAAGTTAAGAAACTTCTTCTGGGCCAGTTTCTCCGGATAGAAAGCAGGCTTCCAGCTGGGATAGGCCCATCCTGAGGTTCCTGCGTAGACTTGCGCCATGATTGAGATCGATTTGTGAATTCCTTATACCATTCCACTTTGTCATCCTGATGGCGCCATCTTTTGGCGCCGGAGGACCTATGCAACTCTGCTTGCAGTGCTCATGCGGCCGTGGACTGCAGAGGTCCTCCTGCCTGCAAAAAGCGCAGGCCATCAGGATGACACCATGATCGATTACATAAAAAGCTAAAATGGTCGAAAGGTTTTCCCGCGCGGAATGAATCGACCGCGATTATACCTTGCTGCTCCTCTTCTTAGCCGTGCCTCGGGCGGCTGACTTTCCCCTCGACGTTCTGTGCCCATGATCAGTCTCGTCCGCTTGTGCCGCGATTTCGATTGGTTCGGCCCCATGCGCGGCCGGCACTGCAGCCTTCAAATCCGGCAACTTTTGCTTCAGCTCAAGCACCGGCTCAAACAGGTCTCCCATCTTGTCGAAGCGCTTGATCACGTCCTTCGACTCGAATACCAGCAGTCCCGCGTCCTTTTTCTTAAGCGTTTTTTCCACTTCATCCCAGGACACCGGCGTTGAGACCGTTGGATGCTCTCTCGCACGCAGCGAATACACGGAGATCGTGGTCTTGTGTTCGTCGTTCTGGCTCCAGTCGACAAACACCTTTCCGGTGCGGAGATTCTTCTTCATGTCTGACAAGACTTCCTTCGGATGCTCCTGCTCCAGCAATTGCGCGAGGGCGTGCGAAAAAAGCTTCGTCTTCTCAAATGTCGTCGGGGTGTTCAGTGGAACGTAGAGCTGCATTCCCTTTGAACCAGAAGTCTTCGCGAAACTTTGCAGACCGAGATGCTCGAAAATCTCCCGCAGCCACATCGCCACCTGGCAGCATTGCACGATGTTCGCCGGCGGCCCGGGATCAAGATCGAACGCCATCACCGTCGGGCACTTGATGTCTTTGGCGAGCGCCAGCGACGGGTGCAGTTCGAGCGCGGCAAGGTTCGCCAGCCAGATTAACGTGGGCATATCATCGGCAAGGATGTAATGAACGGTGCGTCCGCCATGTCCGCTCCAGATGGGCGCGGTCTTCACCCAGTCCGGTTTGTGCATGGGTGCGTTCTTCTCGAAGAAGGGCTCGCCATCCACTCCGTCGGGATAGCGTTTGCGGGTGAGGGCCCGGCCCGTCAAATGTGGCAAGAGCGCGGGAGCAATTCGCGCGTAATAATCGATGACATCTTTCTTAGTAAATCCGGTCGCAGGGTACAAGACCTTTTCCAGATTCGACAGCTTCAGATTTTTACCCTGAACTTCGATGATCGAGTCGGTCACGTGCGCTCCGCGGTGACATTGTGCCCGAGAATTGCTCGGACGCAAATACAGCCTTGATCTTATTCGCTATTCTGGCAACGTGGGGGAAATCGCATGCAAGACGGTTTGACAAGCTGCCTTTCCGCCACGTACTTTCAAACTTCTGCTCCGCTGGCCCGTCCAAAAATAGGACATAGCAGCTTAACCTGCCCAGCCGATGGAGGCTCGATGAAACGCCGCATCTTCAAACTAGCAGTCCTACTCTCGCTCCTGACAACGTTCGCCTTGGCCCAGGACGTCGCTTCTTTTGAAAAGCGCGTCACCGTCAAGAAGCTCGACAATGGCCTGACGATCATCATCTGCGAGCGGCCCGAGGCGCCGGTTTTCTCCTTCTTTACGCTCGTCGATGCGGGCTCTGTGCAGGATCCGATGCGCGCAACCGGCCTCGCTCACATGTTCGAGCACATGGCCTTTAAGGGAACCAATACCATCGGCACCACAGACTTCGCCGCCGAAAAACCCGCTCTCGAGAAGGTCGAGGTCGCCTACGCTGCCTACATTGCTGAACGCGACAAGAGAGTCGGCCAAGATCCGGAGAAGTTGAAGCAACTGCAGAAGGCCTGGCAAGACGCGATTGCGGCGGCAGATAAGTTCGTCGTTCCCAATCAATTCGGAAAAATCATCGAGCAGAACGGTGGCGAAGACATGAACGCCTTCACCAACTACGACGAAACTGCCTATCACTATTCTTTTCCGGTGAATCGGCTGGAACTCTGGGCCTATCTGGAGTCCGACAGGTTCCTGCATCCGGTGATGCGCGAGTTTTACAAAGAACGCAATGTCGTCATCGAAGAGCGGCGCATGCGGACCGACAGCAATCCATTCGGTCGATTGCTCGAGCAGTTCACTTCGTCAGCGTTCACGGCCCATCCGTATCACCGTCCCACGATCGGCTGGATGGCGGACCTGAATCACTTCTCTGCGACCGATGCTCAGAATTTCTTCGATAAATACTACGTTCCCTCGAACATGGTGATCGCCATCGCAGGCGATATCAAAGCCTCGGAGGCAATGCCGGTTCTGGAAAAGTACTTCAGCCAGCTCCCGAAAAGCCCGCATCCGAACTTGTCCACAACCACAGAACCTCCGCAGAACTCCGAACGTCGAGTCGTCCTCAGGGAAGCTTCGCAACCCATCTACCTCGAGGGATACCATCGGCCGGACTATATGTCGAAAGACGATGCCGTCTTCGACGCCATCAGCGATCTCATGTCGGAAGGCCGCACTTCCCGGCTCTATCGCGCTCTGGTTCGCGACAAGAAAATTGCTTCTTATTCGGAAGGAATTACCGGATATCCGGGTGTGAAGTACCCCCATTTGTTTGCGTTTCTCGCGGTTCCCCTGCCAGGACACAAGCCTGAAGAAATGGCCCCGGCGATCCATGAGGAAATCGAGCGCCTGAAGAAAGAAGACATCAGCGACGACGAATTGAAGATGATCAAAACGCGCGCCAAAGCCAATCTGATTCGTGGCCTCGCGGACAACGAGGGACTCGCAACACAATTGGCGACATACCAAACGCGATACGGCGACTGGCGCGAGCTGTTTCGCTCCGTGGACCGCATCGATCAGGTCACCAAGGCCGATATCCGCCGCGTGGCCAACGAGGTCTTTACCGATACAAACCGCACTGTCGGGATCATCGAGAACGCTAAGGGAGCCGGAGGACAAGGCGGTGAACAGGGCGGGGGCCCGGCTGATCAAGGGGGTGCGCAATGAAGCAGATACTCCTCACGCTCCTGCTTTGCTCAGTAACGATCGCTCCGACATACTCTGCCGGACAAACATCCCGCTGGCAGCAAATACCGATTCCGCAGTTGCCTGCATTTAAACCGCAGCAACCCAAGCGCATTCAGCTCTCCAATGGGATGGTGATCTTTCTCCAGGAAGATCATGAACTACCGCTCATCGGTGGCACTGCGCGTATCCGAGGCGGCTCTGTGAGCGAACCCGTCAGCAAGGTCGGACTAGTCGACATGTACGGCGACGTGTGGCGTACTGGCGGCACAAAGACCCAGACCGGTGATCAACTCGACGACTTCCTCGAGGTGCGCGCCGCTAAAGTCGAAACTGGCGGCGGGCCGGACTCCACCAGTATCGGCTTCAACTGTCTGAAGGGGGATCTCGACGACGTTTTCAAAGTTTTCGTCGATGTATTGCAGAATCCGGAATTCCGTGCGGACAAACTCGATATCGCGCAGAAGGCGATGGAAGACTCCATTTCGCGGCGGAACGATGAAGCCGACGCCATTGCGCACCGGGAAGCAATCAAACTCGCCTATGGTCCGAACAATCCTTACGCCCGGATTGCCGAATACGCGACCGTTGCGGCCGTAACGCGCCAGGATTTAATCGACTGGCATGCGAAATACGTGCATCCCAATAACATCATTCTCGGAATCACGGGAGATTTCGATTCTGCGGCGATGGAGGCGCGCCTGCGTGCCGCATTCGAATCGTGGCCGAAGGGTCCAACACTTCCCAAGCCAGACATCAAGTACGATCCCGCGAAACCCGGCTACTATCTCATTCCTAAAGAAGACGTAAATCAGAGCAACATCCGCATGGTTGGCCTTGGGACCACGCGCGCCAATCCCGACTACTACGCTATCAGCGTCTTCAACGAAGCATTCGGTGGCGGATTCTCCTCGCGCCTGTTCAACGATATTCGTACCAAGCGCGGCCTAGCTTATGGCGTTGGCGGAGGCGTCGGCACAAACTTCGGCCATCCGGGCGTGCTGCAGATTTCAATTGGAACGAAGAGCCAGAGCACGATCGAATCGATTCAGGCCGCCGACGAGAATATCAGCGGGTTAAGTACAAACCCAATCACGGATGACGAAGTTCAGAAGGCAAAGGACGCGATCCTCAATGCATTTATCTTCCGCCTCGACTCTCCTGACAAGATTCTGGCCGAGCGCATGACGTATGAGTTTTACGGTTATCCCGCGGACTGGCTCGACAAGTATCAAGCGGAGATCAAGAAGATCACGGCAGCGGACGTCAATCGCGTTGCGGCCAAATACCTTCACAAAGATCAACTAGCCGTCCTCGTTGTCGGCAACACGAAGGAGTTCGACAAGCCGTTGTCGTCGCTGGGCCCGGTGAAGGAGATTGACATCACGATTCCGCCTCCTCCGGCGGAGAAGGCGGCGGATAGCGGCACAAAACCACAGACCAGCAATCCCGAAGGCAGAGCCCTGGTTCAGAAGGTTGCCGCCGCGATGGGGGGCCTCCCGAAGCTGCAATCGATCAAAACGCTTGGCGCAACATTTGACGAGAGCGAACCCGGCGGCACTCCTACTCCGGTCAACATCACGATCGCTTTTCCCGACAGTATGCACGTCGAAGTGCAGACGCCTCAGGGACAACTCATCATTGTCTCCAGTCCAAACGCAGGATTCATGAGCATGGCCGGGATGGGAACTCGCAGCGTGCCTCCTGCGCAAAGAGACGACATGATGGCTCAGCTTCATCACGATCTGATCTATGTCACGCAGCATGCGAACGACTCTGCGGTTACCTTCACCGCCGCCGGCACCGAAAAGATCGGCGACGTGGAAGCAGAGATCGTGGATATCGGCGGCGCCATTCCGTGGCTGCGTTGGTACGTTGACCCAAAAACTGGCTACATTCTGCGGGAGAAGTACAAAGGTGTGGGGCAGACCGGTCCTTTCGACGGGGAAACGAATCTCTCCGACTGGCGCACGACCGATGGCCTCACTCAACCCTATCTGCACAAGAATAAGCAGAACGGCCAAGAAACCAGCGTCGTCGAGTATAAGAAGCTCGAGGTTAATCCTGCGGTCGACCCGAAGCTCTTCGAAAAACCGGCGGAGACTTCTTCAGGCAAGCCCAGTACGTCACAGTAAAGCCGCGGAGCGGGGCAGGCCCGAAACTCACTGCGCTGGTGCTCGAGTGTTTGGAGTAACACTCGGCCGAAAGACGCCTCAGCGGATCTCAACGAATATGTTGGTGCCACTACCGATGCGCGTGCTCCAGGTGAAGTGCTCAATCACACGGAGACCCGCTTCCTCCGTCCACTGAACTTCGCAGATTGAGCGGCCGCCGTGAATCTGCTCCGAGTCCTCCAGTTGTGCGTAGCGAAATACGAGCTCTGACCCGGAAATGGTGCCAACGATGCAACCACGCTTGACTCGCCCTCCAGCGTATCGAGCAAAAACTCTCGAGCCTTTTTGAATAAAATGCAGACGGGTCTTAGCGTTGACGACCCCACGATAGTCTGTCGAACTCACATACATCACTACCCCATCCAGGTTAATTTCTCTCATATCGATTTCGGTAATCTACTATAGAAAATGGTCTCCTGCCATTGCCTGGACTGACTTCCTTGAGCGATCGCCGCACGGAAAACAAGATCTTGTCGAAGAGATTCTTTCGGGAACCCACGACTGCAGCCAGGTGTCTAAACCTGCAAATTGATCATCCGAAAGGAGCGTACCATGGCTTTGACCCTGGCTCGGGAGATCGCGCTCTTGTCGCCTCTGTTTCTCCTCCGGATTTCAGCGGCTCCCGTGTTTGCCAACCCTAATGATTCTTTGTCGAAGTTTGCTGGAACATGGAAAGGGACCTGCCAGGATGGCCGCACATTTGTTGTCCTGACGTTGCGGCTGAACCACGACCAACTGGATGGCACGGTAAGCATCGGAAACATGCATGGCGACGACGAAGGTGCCTGCATGCCGGTCACGGCCCCTCCCGTTTCAGAGCACGCACAACAAATTAGTCACGCCGCCGTCGCAAACGACGTCCTGTCATTCACGGGCTCGCAGCGTCCCGATGGCTCATTCACGCACTTCGAGTTAAGACAAACGGACGAGGACAAAGCAGGCCTCAAGCTGCTTAATACCCCGGTTGAGAAACATCCGTGGCTCGTGGTGAAAACGCAGTGATCTGAACGGTGCACCGCCACGTTTGTTGCTCTGCGTGGATTAATACCGTGGTGTGACTTTCTCGAGTTCTTCGCTCACTGCTTCATCTAGGGCACATGCACTAGGGCCATTTCCGTACAGCGATTTTACCGACGCGTGTCGAAATTGCACCCCTCGCTTCCATCTACAAGAAGGTCTGCATGCGTCTGGCAAATATCTGATGCGGCACGGGTTTTCTGTTCCCCGGGCATTGGCCTCCGCCGTGCACTTCTGAAGAATGTCCATCCGCAAGCACAAAGAATCTTTTTCTTCAGGAGGCTGTTACAGGTATGCAACGCACAGGACTGACAACTCGGTATTGGCTGGCAACCCTGGCGCTCGGCACGCTAGTTTGGGTTGCGCCCGCGGGAGCACAGACGCAAAGCGCGAATCCGCAAGACAGAGATTCCGACCTAACGCGGCAGCAACTCTCTACCTTCGATCAGTTTCTCGACAATCACTCGGAGATCGCCACGCAACTCCGTAATAACCCGGACTTGATCAATAACGAGGAATTCGTTGAGAAGCATCCGCAGCTGCAGAGCTACTTGCTGCAGCATCCTGAAGTGCGCGAGGAACTTTCACAGAACCCGAATGCCGTCATGCGACAGGAGCAACGCCTCGATCGGCAGGAGGATCGTAACCGAGATCGTGATCGCGACGTGACACAGGGTGAATTAGCCCGTATGGATAGCTTCATGGATTCGCATCCCGAAATCGCCGAGCAAGTACGGAAGGATCCGGCGCTGGTGAACAATAAAGAGTTCGTGGAAGACCATCCTGCCCTGCAGCAGTTTCTCGCACAGCACCCGGGAGTGCGCGACGAGATCCGCGAAAATCCCAATGCTTTCATGTCGGCCGAACGCAGTTATGATCGGCGGGAAGACATGCGCGTGATGTC
>DATFQQ010000067.1:0-4410 GCA_035264195.1 Candidatus Sulfotelmatobacter sp.
CTCAGGCTTTCGGAGGAGCAAGTGCCTAGTGGGTTCAAGATCATCGCTTATGTTTGCAATCGGTACGCACCCATTCCCGCTGGGGGTTAATGAGATGGTCCGCCGCCGAGTAGGATAACTCGGCAGTTCACATCAGGAGGATCATCGCAATGCACATCGCATCTATCGGCATCGATCTGGGCAAGAACACCTTTCACCTGGTTGCCTTGGGAGAGCACACCAAGGTTCTGATCCGCAAGAAGTTTTCACGTGCGCAGCTGCTGGCCTACACCGCGAACCTACCTTCCTCGCTGATCGGCTTGGAAGCCTGTGCAGGAGCGCACTTCATGGGAACCGCACTGCGCGAACAAGGGCACAAAGTACGGCTGATTCCCGCCCAGTTCATTAAACCGTACCGAAAATCCAATAAGAACGACTTCATCGATGGTGAAGCGATCGCCGAGGCGGTGACCAAAGAGAATATGCGTTTTGTGCAGATCAAGACGGAGGAGCAACTCGATGTTCAAGCCATGCACCGGGTTCGTGATCGACTGGTGCAACGTCGCACGGCACTGATTAACGAAATCCGCGGATTCCTGCTGGAACGCGGCATCACGTTCGCGCCCCAACCCAAACATCTAAGCAAAAACCTCCCCGCTGTAATTGAGGATGCCGAACAAAAACTGACTCCGCGCCTGCGTTGGCTACTGGATCGCCTGTGGCAGGAGTGGAAGCAGATGGAACTCGACATCAACGCGGTCACGGACGAAATCGAGCGCATCAGCAAAGAGAATTCGCTTTGCCGGCGGCTACAGCAGATCCCCGGCTTCGGCCCACTGGTCTCTACCGCGACCGTGGCCGCTATCGGTAACGGATCAGCCTTTCGGCGTGGGCGTGACTTCGCGGCCTGGGTTGGCATTGTGCCACGACAGTACTCGACCGGAGGTAAGCAGAAGCTGTTTGGCATCAGCAAGCGCGGCAACCATTATCTGCGGCGCATGCTGATTCACGGTGCTCGTGCAGTACTGCTGCGCGTCAAGTATGACACGGGAGGCTTCGGGCAGTGGGTGCATCGGCTCGCCCAGCGTGCGCCACGGAATAAAGTCGTGGTCGCGATCGCCAACAAACTCGCTCGCATCGCATGGGCGGTACTATCCAGCGGCAAAGACTATCAGCACCAACCGCTGCAGGTGACTGCAGCTTGATGCTGGCCGTGGAAAAGACGCTGCGCTTGGAAAGCACAAAACGCTTTCCACTTTTCCACCGCCACGACGACGAATCTTGAAGAATGCTCTACCAAGGTCTGCTGAGGAGAGAAAAAGACGAAACAACAGTCCAACGGCGTGCCGGAATACCTGAACGCTTAAACGCGTCCTTAGAGACCGAGGGGTTTTAAAAGGACCGACACGCGCGGATCATCATCGAGTGCCCGGAGAACAATTCTCCACTAAAAGGCCGGATACATTTACGCAGACTGTCGCTTCGCTCAACTTCAAACCTCTTGCAGTCGGGCGGCGGACCATACATTAAGTGTAATCGGGATTTGGACGAAGCCGCTGGCGCGGCGGACGCTGCCGCGTGCTCGACACCGAACAGATGGGTGCTTCTAACGTTCAGATAAATTACGGGTCACAAGGAGGCCATCCCTGTGACCCATCTACGCAAAATGATGCTGGAAGAACTCCAGCGTCGTCATTACGCTTATCGTACCGCAAAAACCTACACTCGAATCGTCCAAGAGTTCGCGCAGCATTTTCACTGTTCACCCAACAAGCTTGGTCCGGAACAGATTCGTCAGTACCAGGCTTATCTGTTTCAAGTAAAAAAGCTCACGCCAGCTACCGTATCCCAGTACGCTTCGGCGCTCCGTTTCTTCTTTGTAAAAACGCTACACCGGAGATTCTTGGCCGAGCACATTCCCTTTCCCAAACAACCTCGACGACTACCAGTTGTCCTCAGTCCCGAAGAAGTGGCCCGACTCATTGAGTCGGCCAGCAATCTCTTCCACCGGACCCTGCTCATGACCCTGTATTCCACCGGAATACGCCGGGCAGAACTATGTCGGCTCCAGGTGAATGACATCGACAGCCGACGCATGATGATCCGCATTCAGCAAGGTAAAGGCAGGCGCGATCGCGAAGTACCTTTAAGCCCCAAGCTGCTGGAGACTTTGCGCGTCTACTGGCGGTGGATGAAGCCCAAAACCTTTCTCTTTCCCGGTACGGTGAAACATTGCCGAGCCGATGTTCCCATTTCTTCCAACACGGTATGGTTCGCTTGTCGCCAGGCCACCAAAGCTGCCGGAATTACCAAGCCTCTCTCGCCGCACACACTTCGCCATAGTTATGCTTCCCACCTGCTCGAAGCTGGTGCCGACCTCAGAACCATTCAGGTGTTACTGGGCCACTCCAGACTGGAGCACACCCTCGTATACCTGCACCTCTCGCCGAAACATCTCCAGGCGATCACGAATCCCCTTGATTCCCTCGAGCTCTCCAACCTCGACCAGGTCAAGCGCTCCGGGAGGCTGGCGAAAAAATGACCCGGCCACCCTGGGAGGTGGCCGATATCGTTCGCGCACAAGGGAATCGCTTCATCGAGAACCATAGCCGCTGGATTCGCTGGACCCACCGCAAGGTCCTGCACGCCATCGCATCCTGCCGCACTGCCATTCTGGGCGGGCATCGCGACCAGTGTTCTCGTTGCGGCTATCGTGCCATTTCCTACAACAGCTGTCGCAACCGCCACTGCCCCAAGTGTCAGAACGGCGCCCGCGATAAGTGGATCGCGGCTCGTCAGCATGAGCTTCTGGCAGTGGCCTACGTCCATGTCGTCTTCACTCTGCCCCAGCAGCTCTCCAAACTCATGCTGCAAAACAAGAAGGTGCTCTACGATCTGCTGTTCCGCGCCAGCGCAGAAACCCTTCTTGAGGTCGCCCGTAATCCTAAACATCTGGGAGCAGAAATTGGCTTTCTCTCTGTCCTCCACACCTGGGGCCAGAACTTATCGCATCATCCCCATATCCACTGCGTGATTCCTGCTGGCGGACTAACCGCCGACCACAGCCAGTGGGTTCATCCCAAATATCAGTTTTTCCTGCCGGTGGGAGTTCTGTCCAAAGTCTTTCGTGGTAAGTTTGTGGCGGGTTTGAAACAAGCTCTTCAGCAAAACCGACTGACCTTCGCCGGAACTCTGAAGCCGCTCCAGCACGAGCAAGCCTTTCGCTCTTTTCTACGGACGTTATTTCGCCAGAACTGGGTGGTCTATGCCAAACCACCTTTCGGCGGACCCCAGCATGTCATCGGTTACCTCGCCCGCTACACCCATCGCGTAGCCATCTCCAATCACCGCCTTGTGGCCTTTCAGGATGACCGGGTTACTTTCCGGTGGAAGGATTACGCCCACGGCAACAAGAAAAAGATGATGACGCTTTCGTCACACGAGTTCTTGCGACGCTTCCTACTGCACGTTCTGCCCCGCGGCTTTGTCCGCATTCGCTCTTTCGGATTCTTGGCCAATCGCTCTCGAGCCGCTCTGCTTCCTCAGTGCCGCCTGCTGCTGCTGAATAACCCCAAGCCCCACATTACCGCACCCAGTAAGTCCTTTCCTACCCAAACGGCTATCTTCCGGTGTCCCATCTGTGCAGCCCCAATGATCATCGTCGAGACATTCCCTCGCTGCAACGCTTCACCTTTTAACATCAGGAGCCCAGACTTTGACTCTTCCTAAAACCACATTCAACTCGGACCGCGTCTTACCGGTTTCCTCCCCCACCGCATTAGTGTGTCCCACCTCGCCTTCCTACTCCAATCCGTGGCCTCACACCATCACCAACTCAAGCAACATCGGCCCACTCTGCACCATTAATACTGCAGCGCCACTCTCCAAATCCCGCACACGGCAGCCAATCACGCCCTCGAATGCTCAAAGCCCCAAGCAAACCCCATAGCTCCCCCGCGCCCGCCGCAAGCAGCCAGCCGCTTCGTCCAAATCACCCTATCGCCAATGCCCCGGCGGGACACAATCGTGGCCTCACCAGCGTGCACGGCGCCGGCTCATTTGCGATAGGGTCCTAAGATTTTGCGACAATCGACCTAGCCAACCTCAAGTTAAGCCAACACCTATAACGATTTCGACATTGACAAAGTTACGATCGGATGGGATCCTTCTCGGACTCAGTGGGGCTTTCGTCCTTTCCGATCTCCTCTTGATATCTATGGCGACTGAATTGTCAGAGGTTGGGCGGCACGCACGCCGGTGGATCGCTGTTCGACTACTGCCGTTTGTCATGTTGATGTATCTGCTTTGCCTGATCGATCGGAACAACGTGGCTTTCGCCAACCTGCGAATGAGCGCCGACCTGGGGTTCGCAGATCGTATCTACGGGCTCGGGGTGGGTATGTTTTTCATCGGGTACGTACTGTTCGAAGT
>DATFQQ010000068.1:0-26610 GCA_035264195.1 Candidatus Sulfotelmatobacter sp.
CACGTGAGAAAGCCGCCGGCGAAGGACCAAAAAGAAAGCCCGGAACAAGTCCGGGCTTTCACAAGCAATTGAACTCTATTGGCGGTTAAATGCCGGGGTCACGTTGTGCTCGGCGACAATCTTCTTGGCGTTTTCGGCCAAGGCCTTTGCTTGCGGCAGGAGCTCGAGGCCTTTGACCACCTCGGGATCCGACTCAGCCCGGACCTTCATCCCCTCATCCTGACCAAATGCGTCGATGAATATCTCCGACTTGATACTCGACTTGATCCAGTCGTTGTTATCCATCAGTTCAGCCTGGGTATAGGGAACATTGGCCTCATCAAGCGACTTCCGGAAACCCTGCAGCGTCGCGTCATCGACTTCGAAGCTCTTGGTCGGATGATGATCCACCACATACCGCTTGGCGAAGTTGAAGAACGCATAGTGCTGCAACAGCGTGTCCTGGAAGTGGTTCGTCTTGATCGGAGGAACGTTGACGTCAGGGGTGATTCCGCCGCCACCGTACACCGTCCGGCCGCTGTCGGTCAGCTTGACTTCGCGGTTGGCCGTATTGTTGGCCTCGCCGTCGCCGCGGTTGTAGTAGTAGTCATAGAGCGAAATGTTGCTGTAGTCGCGCTGGATGAGGCGGCCGCTAGGCGTGTAGTAGTGGGCGGTCGTCAGCGCCAGACCGGTGTTCTCCGAGAGCGGATACACCGTCTGCACCAGGCCCTTGCCGAATGTGACCTCACCAACAATCAACCCACGGTCATGGTCTTGAATCGCGCCGGATACGATCTCCGCAGCGGAGGCCGTTAGCCGATTCACGAGAACCACAACCGGATAATCCTTGCCGCCGTTGCCGTGCTGCGCCACGTAGCGCTTCTCGGCTGAGGCGCGCCCGTGATGCGAAACGATCACTTGTCCCTTCTTCAGGAACTTGTCAGCGACGCCGACGCCCTCGCTGAGCAATCCACCGGGATTACCCCGCAGATCGAGGATCAGTCCCTTGAGATCGCCAAACGAATCGAGTGCCTCCGAGACTTCATGCTCCGTGGTTTCGTTGAATCCATTCACGTGCATGTAGCCGACGCCCGGCTTAATCAGGAAGTGCACGTCAACGCTGTAGCGCGGAATCTCATCGCGCACCAGAGTGAATTCCATGGGCTTCTCAACGCCCTCGCGCGAGATGCTGATGTGAACTGTGGTCCCTTTGGGCCCCTTCAGCATGTCGGCGACATCACCGGTACTCATGTTCTCGGTCGACTTGCCGTCGACAGCGATGATGACGTCACCGGGGTGAATGCCAGCTTTATAGGCAGGTGTTCCCGTAAACGGATAGATAACGATGACTTTATTGTTGCGCGGGCCAACCGTCATTCCAACGCCGTAGTACTTGCCGCGCTGGTCTTCGCGCATGAGCGCGTAAGACTTCGGATCGAAGAAGTTCGAGTGTGGA
The DNA here is from genome assembly GCA_035264195.1 of Candidatus Sulfotelmatobacter sp. Classification (GTDB taxonomy): domain Bacteria; phylum Acidobacteriota; class Terriglobia; order Terriglobales; family Acidobacteriaceae; genus Sulfotelmatobacter. The sequence goes on from DATFQQ010000068.1 coordinate 1,436, forward strand.
TCCAGCGCATGCAACATTCCGGGGATCGCCCCGTTGTAGATCGCCTTATCGGCATTTACCGGCTCGGCATAATTTTCTTCAACGAGCGAATAAACGTCGGTGAATTGCTTGAGGCTGTCCTTGACATCGGAATCGCCCGTCATGGACGACTGCTGACCGGACCGTTGGGCAAACAGGATGCCCAGGAATCCGCAGGCAAGGAGGAAAAAAACTACGAGAAAGAGCGATCGGCGAGAACTACGTGCCATCTTGAGATTTCCTTCGTTGAGGGCGTGCTTCCACCCCAGCTACCGCGCTGAATACACGCAGTATATCACCCTACTTAGACGGAGATTGCAGGGGAGGGTCACCGTTGGTAACAGGCATGCCCACCTGTACCCTTATATGATGCGCCGGGCCTCATTTCGGCTTCTTTGCCATTGAAAACATTGCCGTAGGACAAGCTTGGTCGCTTTGTCACGACGTAATCCTTAGGCCCAAGAACTTGCCGGAGATCACCCGGCAAACCGGCTCACCATGGTTTGAGCTGCCCCGAGAAATCTTGCCATTGCTGCCTCTTTGGAGAAGATACCGCGTGCGCGGAAGGACCCTCTGGCAAGGACGGTATTTCTGGTGACGCTGCAGTGCTCGCTTGGGCTTCTCGTGGCTGGCTCGGCGAAGCTGGCTTTCCGGAGGCCGACAAGATGGTTCGCGAGTTCTTCTGAACTGCGGGTGACCGAAGAACTCCCTCCTCGTCATCCCCAGGCCATACCGGGTAAGTTCTTCGTCGGTGCATGAAGGGGCGGCCCATGCCGTGACTCGCACCGATCGCCCCGCCGATTAGTGCGAATAGCGGTCCCCCGAGGAGAATCCCGTTCCCAACCGACGTGCCGTTGTGGACAGCCCCCACGGCGCCAATTGTGGCCCCAATCGCAAAGCCAATCCCAGCTCCGATAAGTACGTGACCTGCGTCGCCACTGGTCATCCATGGTGTTGGGTAGCCGCCCCTGTTGTATCCCCGCCGGGGTGGTATCGGCATTCTCCGGCCGCGCCGGGGCAGCTGAGCTTCGGTCTGGCTATCCTTCGTGGCGGCCGTCTCGGCGGCATTCTCCAAGTACTTGCTGCGAGCTGCAGCAATCCCGCCAGGACCTGAGAATTCGTCGGTCGCGGGACGACCCGCGGTTTGCGCTACTACGTTGGACACGACGAGAAGTGCTGCAAGCAAGGTAGCAATCACGCATAGATTTTTCATGTGCGCAGATTAGCGCTCCCCATGCAGGCTTTCTGGTGCGCTTAGGACAGTTTCTCGAGTGTCACACCCATTCCATTGGCGGCGGATGAAGTCTTCGTGGCGTTTGAGCTTTTCGTGATTGAAAGACTCTCCAGACAGGGCGATATGCTGAGAGCGAAGCCGGCGGGAACTAAGCTGGAGAACAAGTAATTCCGCTTCCGACGGAAGTCATCGCTGCACTCGGGTTACGCGATTAGGCAGCCAAACAGGGCGTGCTTCCAACCTAGTTACCGCGCTGAATGCAGGCTGGGTATCACTTCAGACTGGCGCGGACGGGGATGGTTACCCTTGGTAAACATCCCCTCCCAGAGGACTTGCCATTGAGACGCATTATGGAGTTGCAAAGGCGTCCGGCAGCGGGCAGCGAGCAATGGATTTGCCGTTGGCGCAGGGCGACTTGCCTGCCAGGTTGTTGTGACTCCGATCCTGCAGGACCGCTTTGAGGGTTCTCGGCATCCCCTTCGGAACTTCGAAGATGACAACTTGGGCAATATCCCTTTGATCCCTGTAGGAGAGTCGAAAGAAGTGTCGGTGCTGCCGCATTTTCAGTAGGCTTACGGCGATCGCCGGCATGACGCCAAGGTGACGGGAGACCTCGGAAGAGTATTCGAAGGACTGAATGGCGGAATACGGAATCTCGATCTTTCCTGCTGCGGACTGAAAAATCAAGACGGTTTCAGACGTCATATCAAGATTTCCGATTGTGCCTGCGACTACAGCGGCGGCAGAACCTCCGACATACATGACCTGGCTGCCTTCCACTGCTAACGCGGGAACAGCCAAGATCAGGAAACAGAAGAAACCTGCAAGTTTGGTCATTGATACCTCCTTATGAAACCAGCATATGGAGGGACCTTTCGTCTTGTGCCGACGCCTGGGGCACTTTCGCGAGTGTCATATGGCTAGTCAATCGGGTTGCCGATGAACGTCTCTTGGCGCCGTAATTCCGCGATGGATCCCTCAGACAGAAGGCGGAAGGAAATCGCCTTGCATCCGGGAGGAAGGTCTTTCACGATCAACGAATCGCACACGACTGCCGCAGTCTGTTTCAGGCCACGGCGCCAGTCGGGCTCGCGGGCATCTCGAAAAACGAGGCTGTCAGGATGGAAACCTGCAGCACCCAAGATAGCCCGTGCGATCTTCAAGAAATCGGGCCAGCGCGAGACCACTCCCACTAGTTTGCCAGGCGGCGCCGGCAGCCAATCCGCCAGGGACGACGGTACGGACCGTATCTGGAGCAGAATCAAGTCCATGCCTTTCGTGAGCAACTGCCGCACCTTTGCTTCGCGATTGCCGAGCGCGACCGGAATGGCACCGTCCAGCGAGTTTGCGCATTCCTCGAAACAACAGGCCTCGGCGGGAAGGGCGACCGTTTGTCTGATCTCTGCCGCAAGAATACGACGCAGCTCTTCGTCCGGCTCAATCAGCAGGAAGTGATCGGGAGGCTGCAGCGCAAGCCACTGTCGTAGACCAGCCCTGAGCTCTGGCAGTGATATTTGACTGCGCCGTGCCGAGCGGACGAGTCCTGCAATGAGCTGATCCAGCGCCAAGTTTGATGTGTGCGATAGCTCCGCCTTCTTTGACCGCACATAGACGCCGCTACCGCGGCGAAACTCGACCCAGCCGTCCCGCGCAAGCTGCCGGTATCCCGCGCTGACGGTGTTGGGATGCACGTGAAATCTTCGGGCCAGCTCACGAGTGCTCGGAAGACGCTGTCCAGGCCTGAGGTCGTCGCTGAGGATCCCAAGCACGACTTGCGTGACGAGTTGTTCGCGGATCGAGACTTTGCTGTCGCGTGCAAACCAGAATTGCATAGCGGCAACATCATAAGCTCTGGAGTACTAAACTCAGTTTTCGTCATGCGATTGTCGCCGAAGCATTGCCGCCCCCGGTTGTTGGGCAGTATGATGATCTTTATGAGCTTTTCCGAGACGATCTTCCTGTTCTTTTTGGCCCTCGTAATCTTTGGGCCCAAGAAGCTGCCGGAGATCGCCCGCCAGGTGGGCAAATACCTTAACGAGTTTCGCCGCGCCTCCAACGAGTTCAAGGCCCAGATCGAGCAGGAGATTGCTCATCTGGAAGTGGAGAACAACAAGCAAACGATTCTCCCGCCAGCTCAACCTGTGGAGGGCACTACCAGTCGCACACTAGAAGCGGCCAAGACTGAAGTGACCTACGCCGAAGCGGCGAAGACGGACGCCCCGACAGCACCTTCCGAGGCCACCCTGGCTGTTCCCAGCGAAGAACTGTCGCCCACCAACGGCACAGCTCCTGTGGCCACCGAGGCTGTTCATTCGCCTGACGTCGTGACATCCCCCGCTTCCCAGGAATCGCATGCCTGACGTTGCGACGGCGCCCGAGCGCGCCGAAGACGAAAAAGAATCGATGCCGACAATGGGCTTCCTCGATCATCTCGAGGAGCTCCGGAAACGCATTGTCTACTCCATCGCTGCCGTGGCCGTCGGGTTCTTCGCCTGCTGGTGGAAGGTGGAAGCGATTTACGACATTATGCAGCGCCCCATCATGGACGCTCTCAGAAACAATGGGATGTCGGAAAAGCTCGTCTACCTGAACCCGACCGAGCCCTTCAATCTTTACTTGAAGATCGCCGCATTGGCCGGTCTGTTCCTGACGTCGCCTTTCGTCCTCTATCAAGTTTGGATGTTCATCTCCCCGGGGCTTTATCGAAAAGAGAAGAAATACGTCGTGCCGTTCATGGTTTCGACGATTGCCCTCTTTTCCGCTGGCGGGATTTTTGGTTACAAGTTTGTTTATCCGTATGCCCTGACGTTCCTGATCAACTTCGGCAAGCAGTTCCAGCCGATGATCACGGTGGGCGAGTATACCCAACTCTTTTTGAGCGTTGTGCTCGGCATGGGATTGATTTTTGAAATGCCGATCCTGGTCTTCTTCCTCGCGTTGATGGGCATCATGAGCGCGGGGTTCATGTGGAAGAATTTCCGCTATGCGATTCTGGTGATCTTCATCATTGCGGCGATCGTTACCCCGACCACCGATATTCTGAATATGTGCATCTTCGCTGCGCCGATGATTGCCCTGTACGCGATCAGCATCGGAGTTGCCTGGCTTGTTCATCCAAAACAGCGTGCTGCCCGCCGTGAAAAGCAGGCAAAATGAGCGGGGTAAGAATGCTGTCCAAGATCCTGTTGGCTTCAGCATTGGCGCTGCTCGCCTGTGATCGCGATAAAGAAGCAGCCCAGAGTAAGAACTCTGACGCACCGCCAGCGCACCAATCTTCAATTGAGCCGGTCTCGTTTCCAGAGGATAGTGGTCCACTACCCCAAATCGACTCCGCGCGTGCCATGCAGTACGTGAAAGAGATCGTCAAGTTTGGCCCGCGGTCGCTCGGCAGCCCAAACCACAAGAAGGTCGAAGACTACCTTGATAATCACCTCAAGGGCGACCAGGTCGAAGACGATACATTCACCGCCAAGACTCCAGTGGGCGACTTCCCGGTTCACAACATCATCGCGAAATTTCCGGGTACGAAAGACGGCATCATAGTCGTTGCCAGTCATTACGATACGAACTATCCCTTGCGCAATACTTCATACATAGGCGCGAACGACGGGGCGGCCACGAGCGGACTCCTGTTGGAACTTGCCAATCAGTTGCGTGGCAAGACGCGGGACGGTTACAGCGTGTGGCTCGTCTGGGATGACGCCGAGGAAGCAATGATTCCCGATACTCAAGTGGACTTCATGGCCGATAGCCTCTACGGCATCACCCATCTGGCAGACAAGTGGAAAGCCGATGGGACTCTTCAGAAGGTCAAGGCGTTCATCCTCGCCGATATGATCGGCGATTCTGACCTGAATATCGACCGCGATCTGAACTCAACTCCATGGCTGGAAGATGTCGTTGGCGAAGCAGCGAAGCGGCTCGGGTACCAGTCTCATTTCTTCGCCCGTACAAACAAAGTGTCGGACGATCACCTGCCGTTCATGGATCGTGGGGTCCCGTCTGCGGACCTGATTGACTTCACTTATGGGTACAACAACGTCTTTTGGCATACGCCGCAGGACACGATCGACAAGCTGAGCCCAAAGAGTCTCGAGATCTCCGGTAACGTCATCCTCGAAACCATCCGCATCCTCGACAGGATGGAACCGCTTCCGCCCAGCAAAGGCAATTAACCACAAAGGACACGAAGGTTCAGAAAGGAAATTCATGATTTCCTTCGTGTACGTTAGTGTCCTTTGTGGATTCGTCTTTTGCGCTTTTCCTGGATTTCATTTCTAATGCAAACCAATATGCGAACTGTGAGGACCCTGTTCTTTGTTTGCATTCTCACCCTGGTCTCAATTGCCGCCAATCCTCCTGCAGATAATAGCGCCGTCAACCCGGTGATCCAGACTGCCCTTCAGCCCTCACCTCTCCAAGACAATCTGCGCCGCCTGACGGACGAAATTGGTGGACGCATCCCCGGGACGCGAGCGATGCAACATGCCGTGCAATGGGGCATGCAAGCATTTACTGCCGCCGGCGCGGACATGGTCCACTCTGAGAGCTTCGAAATTCCGTATTCGTGGTCTGAAGGCGCCACGGAAATGACCGCGACGACGGCGCATCAGGTCAGTTCGATGGGCGTTGGGGGTGGGACAGTGCTTTCATCGTTCCGCGTGCGCGCCGTGTCGGTGGCCTGGGCACCTGCTCTGGATCCGGTAAAGCACGTGCCAATGGTCGATGTCGGGGAGGGGACGGACGCCGATTTTCAAAAGGCGGGTGATATCTCCGGCAAGATCGCTCTGGTACACACCACAGTGCTGAAGACTTGGGCCGACCTCTTCGCAGAGTACGCCAATGCTCCGCCGACCATCACTCGTGCGGCAAAAGCGAAAGTCAAAGCGGTCGCTTTCATGGCGACGCGGGAGCACGATATTCTCTACCGCCACACCAACTCCGGAGCCGGCGAGATCGATCGTTTGCCGATGGTGATCGTCGCACGCGAAGACGGAGAACGCATTGCACGCCTGCTCGCGTCTGGAAGCCTGGTCTGGGCGGACTTGGCGATTCCCAATCAGATCGGCCCCCCGGTCAAGAGCTCAAACGTGATCGCTGAACTGCGCGGCAGTGAGAAGCCCGATGAGTTTGTCATTCTCGGTGCCCATCTTGATTCCTGGGAACTAGGCACAGGGGCGCTCGACAATGGTTGCAACGCAGCTCTCGTTGTCGATGCACTCCGGGCAATTAAAGCATCCGGCATGCCTCTTCGACGGACGATTCGCTTCATTCTTTTCTCCGCCGAAGAGCAGGGCTTGCTCGGCTCCCGCGCCTACGCGACGAGTCATCGCGCTGAGCTCGATAAGGCAGCTGGTGTGGTGATCTATGACTCGGGGACCGGCAAGACGACCGGCTTCTCGGTCGGCGGACGCAAAGACGTTCTCCTCATCGCTCGCGCACTCATGGCACCTCTGGTGCAATTCGACGTAAAAGACGTGAAACCCGATATGGAGTGGGGGACCGATCATTTCGATTTCATGTTGGAAGGAGTGCCGACGTTCGTCGCCGACCAGGAAGAGGCAAACTATCTTGAGAACTACCACGCGGTCTCCGATACATTGGACAAGGTCGATTTTTCACAGTTAAAGAAGCACGTCGCCGAAGCCGCCGCGCTCACCGTAGAACTGGCAAATCTGCCGGAGAAAATCGGCCCGCGACTTACGCACGACCAGATCGAACAGACCATGCGCGACACGAACAGCGTGGAAGTGATGAAGGCAGACGGCATTTGGGATGACTGGGTCAGCGGCAAACGGGGAAGACAAAAATAAATTACTGATTGTTGATTGAACCACGGCTTGGCAATGGACTGATCAATCAACAATCAGAAATCAGAAATCAACAATTCTTGCGCCGCCAGGAACGCTGCTTGCTCTACTTCTGGATTCTCTTCAACCTTTTCGCACTGGCCCTGCTGGTGGTGGACCTCAGGGTGTTCCACCGGCCGGGTCATGTCGTGCGGTTTCGAGAGGCCCTCGGATGGAGCGCGATGTACGTCTCTCTAGCCGCTATCTTTGCGGCTGTCTTGTATTTCTGGCAGGGACACCAGGCGGCACTGGAGTTCGTTACCGGTTACGTTCTTGAACTTTCTCTTAGCGTCGATAATCTCTTCGTTTTTCTGCTGATCTTCAACTATTTTGCGGTTCCCGATCAGCAGCAACACCGCGTGCTGTTTTGGGGAATCCTGGGTGCATTGGTCCTGCGCGGCATCTTTATCGGAGCTGGCGTCGGCCTGATCCACCGCTTTCATTGGGTTCTGTATTTGTTTGGAGCGTTGCTGATCTACAGCGGTATTCGCGTATGCACAACCGGCGATCGCCAGGTTGATCCGGCGAAAAACCCCGTGGTGAGAATGTTGCGTCGTCTGATTCCGGTAACCTCCGAATACCGCGACGGAAAATTCTTTGTTCGCATGCCGCAAGAAAGTGGACGGCTCTATGCCACTCCCCTGTTCATTGTGTTGCTGGCGATCGAGACGACTGACGTGATGTTCGCGGTCGATTCGATCCCGGCCATTCTTGCCATCACGCTCAATGCATTCATCGTCTATACGTCAAACGTATTCGCCATTCTCGGATTGCGGTCGATGTATTTTGCGGTTGCCGGCCTCATGAAAATCTTCCGCTTTCTGCATTATGGGTTGGGAATTGTTTTGATTCTCGTAGGAGTGAAGATGCTGGCGGCTGAGCGCTTCAGGCCTCCAATCTCGATCATGTTGGCGGTGATCGCGGGAGTATTGTTCGTTTCGATTATCTTGTCGATCGCGTTTCCGAAACCGAGCGAGAAATGATCGCCTATGAGCATTGCGCCAATTTGAATGATCGAGGTTTTCTCGGCGACCTCTGCGGAAGTCTCAGCGTCCTCTACGGTCTAAGCTTTGTTCTCTACCGCTGAGCACGCGGAGAAAGGCCGCTGAGATGGCGGAGCAACCAAAAGACCCTCCTGTCCGGTGCAGCCTCTGTTCACATTGGAAACAGGACCTTGTCTCCACGAATGACCGAATGTCGCAGGAATCGTTTGTTTTCATGATCGGGATAATCCATCCGATAATGGGCGCCGCGGCTTTCTTCTCTTGCTAGAGCAGATCGGGTTACCAGGTGTGCCGCTAAATGCAGGTTTGCTGCTTCGTAACCCCTTCGTGTTTTCGGCTTACTCAACTTCGGAGTCATCTCTTCAAAGGTCTTGAGCGCTTTCTGCATACCAGTTCGCATGCGCACAATTCCAACTTCGTTCCACATCAAATCCTGAATCTGTCCAATAAGTTCTTCTACGCCCGCTTCCACTGGACCGTTTGAGTAAGCAGCTTTCGGTTCGGATGGGGGCACAGACGTGGATTTTTCTGCGACACGCATTGCTTTTCCGGCCCGTGTTCCATACACCAGGCTTTCAAGAAGGGAATTACCCGGCATCCGGTTGGCCCCGTGCACTCCTGTGGATGCCACTTCTCCAGCTGCGTAAAGACCGGAGACACTTGTTTTCCCGTCCAAGTCCGTTCGCACACCGCCAATGCTGTAATGTACTGCCGGACGCACCGGAATCACGTCCTCCGTGATGTCCAGGTTGTACGCCATACATATCTCGTAGATCCGAGGGAAGTGTTTCTGGACCCGGCTGCCGTTCAAATGCGTCAGATCGAGATAGACGAAGGGATCCTTGGCGCGACTCACTTCCATCTCATGGACGATCGCGCGGGAAACAAGATCATGCGGAGCCCGCTCGGCCAATGGATGGTACTTGCCCATAAACCGATCCAGTTCGAAATTGCGCAGATATGCGCCTTCCGCCCGCAAACTCTCATCGAGCAAAAATCGCGGTACTTTCTTCATGTAAAGCGCCGTTGGATGAAACTGGACAAACTCCAAATCACTGGCTTCCGCCCCGGCGCGGAACGCCATTGCCAGGCCATCAGCGGTTGCACCCCCTGAGTTGGTGGTATTCCGGTAAATCTGCCCAAGTCCGCCGGTTGCCAGCAGAACCACAGAACAGGCTACTTCTTGCGGCATCCCCTTCTCGTCGAGCACGGAAACGCCCGAGATTCTTTGGCCATTTGTTCGAAGCTCGGCGACAAACGTCCGAGGTGCAATGGCGATGTTCTTCAACGAGAGTGCTTTATCGAATAGTGCTCTAAGTATTTGTTTTGCCGTGGATCCATCTGAGGCATGCAGAATGCGAACGCGGGTGTGGGGATTTTCCAATTCGAAGGTCAGCCCCGCCCCGGCCGGCTTGGCCCACGTGATCACCTCTTCAATTCGTTCGGCGCCCTCCTCTACCAGGACTTTTACGGCTTGGGGATTGCATAGTCCGTCCCCAGCGTCGAGCGTGTCCTGGAGATGAAGTGTCACTTCATCCTCGTCAGTTAACCACTCAGCCTCGCTCCTCTCGTCCGCTTTCTTGAAATCCGGGAGGTCGTTTTTCGACAAAACGAGCACACGGCCTGCGTCCGCCAATTCAATGGCCGCTCGCAGTCCGGCCACACTGGCGCCAACGACCAGAAAATCGGTATCGGCTGGTAAACCCTTCATAAGCCGGGGGACATACTACCACCGTCGGGGCAGAAGCGGTCCTGGGAACGCATACGCTATCATGGGAGCGCAATGGCGCAAGCGACCATCCATGTTCTTCCACGCCCCTATCAGGCCTGGATCGAAAACGGAATCCTGAACCGTGCAGGATCAATTTTGGCAGAACTCGTGCCTCAAGCCAGCCGTATTTTTGTCGTCACCGTCCCTCCGGTGCGCAAACGCTGGGGTTCGAAGTTTCTCGCCTCCTTGAAGTCGGCTGGTTTTACTCCTGAACTCATTGCCATGCCCGATGGCGAACCGTCCAAGCGCCTGGCTACCGTCGAGGCCATGGCAGAGAAGTTGGCCCGGCTCGGGGCAGACCGCAAGGCGGTGATTATTGCCTTGGGCGGCGGGGTGGTCGGAGATGTCGCGGGTCTGCTTGCGTCGCTCTATATGCGCGGAGTCGAATTCGTACAGGTTCCGACCACAGTCCTCGCCCAAGTGGATGCTTCCGTTGGCGGCAAGACAGGCGTCAATCTGATTGCTGGAAAGAATCTGATTGGGACCTTCCATCACCCGCGCGTCGTGCTGATTGATCCAACTGTGTTGAAAACGTTACCGGACCGGGAATTCCGCGCAGGCCTCTACGAGGCTCTAAAGTGCGGAATCATCGGCAACGTCGAACTTTTCATTCGCTTCGAGCAAAACCGCGCCCGCATCTTAAAGCGCGATCCGCTGGAACTGGAATGGTTGATTGCGCAGTCGGTGAGGCTGAAAGCCGAAGTCGTTTCTGCAGATGAGCACGAAGGTGGCCTGCGGCGCGTGCTGAACCTGGGCCACACCATTGGCCACGCGTTGGAATCGGAGACCCAATACCGCACGCTGCTACACGGCGAGGCCGTCGCGTGGGGAATGATTGCCGCCACTAACATTGCCCTCAGCGTTAACCGTACCGATAGCGTGACCGCGGGCCGTATTGCCGACGCGGTACTAAGCTTGGGCCGGCTACCGGAAGTGAATGTAAGCGCGCGCAAAATCCTCGCCCGGCTGCAAGCCGACAAGAAGACGCAGAACGGTGTCGTGCACTTCATCCTTCCACGTGAAATCGGGAAGGTCGAAGTTGCCAGCGATGTTCCGACAAGCGCGGTCATTGACTCGGTGGAGGAAATCCGTCGCCTCTCCCGCGGCGGATGGGTTTGGAAAAAGTAGAAAGGTGTCCTTATGCAAGAAACAGCAGAGCAGTACATCAACCGAATCCTCGGCTATGTTCAAGGCCAGGACGCAATCAAGGTGCAAAAAAGCACTGCCGGACGACTGAAGAAAGCCATCTCCGGGCTCACAGCGACGCAGTTAAAGTGGCGGCCTCAGCCCGCGAAGTGGTCAATCGCCGAGATCATCGCACATCTAGCCGATGCGGAAATCGTAGCCAGTTGGCGCATGCGCTCAGTCATCGGAGAGAATGGCGTCACGATTCAACCCTTCGATCAAGATGCCTGGGCCTCAACCTTCAATTATCGTGGTCGCGATGGGAAACGTTCGCTGGAAACATTTCGCGTGCTCCGCGAAAACAATCTCGCCATGCTGAAGGAAATTCCTAAAGAAACGTGGGACAACTACGGGATGCACCTCGAACGCGGAAAAGAGACCATCGCCCATTTGGCCCGCATGTTTGCCGGACACGATACGAACCACGTGTTGCAGGTGGAAGGAATCGTCAAAGAATTGAAGAAGGCCAAATCAAAGAAGCGCCGCTAGCCGCCCCGAGCATCGTGCCCAGAAACAATGCCCCAGTCATCGGAGCCGCCCCGGAGGGCGCTCGCGATCAGGACTCCGCTGCCCGTGCCGTGCGCGAGATGTTCACCTGCATCGCGCCTCGGTACGACCTGTTGAACCATGTTCTATCGCTGAACGTCGATCGACTGTGGTGGCGTAGGACCGCTCAAACTTTCCGCCATATCCTTCTGGGCCCCAATGCTCGCATACTCGATCTCTGCTGCGGGACTGGGGACATGACCTTTGCTCTCCGCCGACAGGCGGGGCAAAGCAAGCCGCAGATCGTCGGTGCGGACTTCGCACACACGATGCTGCAGCGGGCCGTAACGAAATCAGTCGCGTTGAACTCGTCCCGCCCAGGCTGGATCGAGGCCGATGCGCTGACCCTGCCATTTGCGAATGAGCACTTCGATTTAGTGACCTCCGCTTTCGGCTTCCGAAATCTTGCGGACTACGATGCCGGCCTGCGGGAGATCGCTCGAGTGCTTCGTCCCGGAGGTGAGTGCGGCATTCTGGATTTTTCCGAGCCGAAAGGCATGATGGGCACGCTTTATCGCGGTTACTTCAAGCACGTCCTCCCGCGCGTCGGGACAATGATTTCTGGAGTTAAAGGGCCGTACGCCTACCTGCCTGCCTCAGTCGCAAGATTTCCCGAGCCCGACGAGATGCTGCAGAGAATGAAGCAAGCTGGCTTTGCTGAAGCCACCTGGACTCCCTACACCTTCGGAATCGCCGGCCTCTACCGAGGGAAAAAACTGTAGCACTCTAGGGAATGGTGACCAATCTTCATCTCGCACTCAAGGCAATGTCATTCTGAGTGGAGCCGGAGTGTAGCGAAGCGGAACTCCGGCGGAGTCGAAGCATCCCTACCCTAGCACTGAGTCTTATCCGGCCCGCTCGAAGACCGTGAGTTGTCCAGCTAGGTCGCCTTTTCGGTGCTCCATCAACAAGCTTTGGCCGTCGGGAGACAGAGACCAACAATCACAAAAGTACATCTCGCGTGTACCAAACCCCATCCACGATTCAATGACGAGTTCTGATCCTTCCCACCGTACGCATCCGCGCACAGCGGCGCCATTTAACAGACACTTGTCTTGCTCACCGTGAGTCCAACACTTGAAGACGACTCTCTCTTCGCTTCCGTCGATCTTCGTGACGACTATCTCTTCCCGGAGTTCAGGATCTGAATGCTCGATCTTGACTGATACAGTTCTTGGCTGCGGACCCAAGAATTTGCTTTTCGATAAATTCGCATTCCAAGTGCCATAAAAATTGACAACCATACTCAACTCCAGACCCTGGCTACTTAGTTTGAAGCGACTATCCCGCGTCGCGCAGTAGCTTGCTCAGTGCATCCACGTCGGCACCGCTGACATCTCCGACCACAAAATACCGCAAGCCGTTCTTGGCCCAGGTTTCAAAAGTGAACGACAGCATCGACGTCGGATCGGACGCCCAGCTTGCCATCTCAGGCCCCCGATCTTGGAAGATGAAAACCGAGAGCTCATGCTTGCGGAGTCGATAGATCAATTGCGCGCCGGGAGATTGTCCCATGTATGCCAACCTGCCACCGACGAGTTCGAAGTCGGTACTTTGCAATTCTGGCAGGTTGAACGTGAAAGGAATCTTTCCTTGGAACCACGGCTTCACCGTGTGCTTGTCACTGGAAATTACGTCCACAGGCGTGGCACTTGCCAGTGTTGCCACATGAAGGTCCGCCAGTTCGCCGTAAACGCGTTCGCGCTTTGTCCGTTCGCGGCTGACATAAAAGCTCATGGCAAGCGAGATGATCAGCACCAGTGCCGCAGGCACAGCTACGATTTGCCATCCCCGAATAGAGCTTTTCTTCGAAGACTTATGGACCTTCGTCGCAATTTTCTTGCGAAACTCGGAGCTCGGTTCGAAGTACCTTCCCGCGTCCGCCACCGATCGCTTCGTCTGCACTCGTTCTAAAGCTTCTGCCGCACAGCTTGAACACCCACGCAGATGCGTCCCTAGTTCGTTCGCCTCCATAAGCGAAAGTTCACCGTCGACATAGGCGTCGAGCTTGCCCGACCATAACTCACAGGCCATGCGATCCCCCTTTGAACTTTTGGATCAGCAACTCGCGCAATGCTCTCCTCGCCCGATGCAGCCGTGACATGACCGTGCCGATCGGAATCGCCAGCACTTGTGCGATCTCTTCGTATGCCATCTCCTCGACCTCGCACAGCAGAAGTATCTCTCGAAACGGAACTGACAATTCCTGCAGCGCTTGCCGCACCATGCTGCGGTCAGCTTTGCCGATGAGGATGGCTTCCGGTGATGGATCGACAGAAGCCAAACCATCGAGTTCTTCTTCACTCCGACCGGCGATCTTCAAGCCCGTTCGCGAAGTCAGAAAGGTGTTTCGCAGAATCCGAAAGATCCACGCGCGAAAGTTAGTGCCCGCCTGAAATCCTGAAAATCCGCGCAATGCTTTCGCGAAGGTTTCCTGGACAAGATCCTCGGCCTCACTTCTGTCCTGCGTGAGCCAATGCGCGAAATTGTAGAGCTGATCAAATAGAGGCATCGATAGCTCTTCAAACGTAGCGTCATGCATGCGTCGTTCCGGCACCTTTAGAGGATAACTGTGACAGCTCCAGATTTATTCCCGCTCGGCAGAAAAATATTTCGCCTGTGGACACTGGAATAATTCACGGCTCTGTCCGTTTTCCACTGTGCAAGCCGCAAGCACCGGAGGAAAACGTGAAGCAACCTGACCGCAGATCATTTCTAAAAATCGCTGGTTCATCTCTTGGCATAGGAGTGCTGTACTCCGCCTATCCCGCTGCCCGTGCCGGGGGCGGAACCGGAGGATTCTTTGACTCGTTGGGCCAAGCCAACGGAGAGAAGGTAGCGCCTTTCAGCTTCATCCAGCTCAGCGATGCGCACGTGGGCTTCAACGGCCCGCCTGATCCCCTCGGCACGAAGGCTTTCGAGCGAGCCGTGGACATGATCAACGGACTTCCGCAGCGCCCTGATCTGGTCTTGTTTACGGGAGATCTCACGCACGACACGGAAGACAGAGACGTTCACGTGCAGCGCATGAAGCAGTTCCAGGAGATATCCAAGCGGATCAATGTGCCCGTAATCAAGCATGTGCCCGGGGAACACGATGCCGGACTCGACGGCGGAGCGCTTTACCGCGAGATGTTCGGGGATACCCACTATTCGTTCGACCATCGCGGCGTCCACTTTGTGGCGCTCGACAACGTCACCCGCGCCAAGCCGGAAGTCGGCGTCGAGCAACTCGCCTGGCTCAAGAAAGATCTGGCGCGTTTTCCCAAGACCGCACCCATAGTGGTATTTACACATCGACCACTCTTTGATCTGCGCCCTGACTGGGAATGGTTTACCAGTGACGGCGACGATGTGATGAACGTACTTTCCGCCTATGACAACCTCACCGTCCTCTACGGACACATCCACCGCGACGACGAACACCAAACGGGTTCCGTACATCATTACGCTGCCCGATCATTGATCTTCGCCTTCCCCGATCCAATCGGTGCAACTGGCCAACGGAAGCCGATGCCATTCGACAAAGACCATCCATTCAAGAATCTCGGCATCCGCAGCGTGAGCTTCAACGGCGCACCTCAACCGGGATCCGCCTCGTTGTCCATCGATGACATCGAACTAACCGCTCGCGAATTCCGCGGGATCAACGGAGTGCAACAGCTTCTGCGAAACCCGAACGTTTAATCGACCACAAAAAGCCAAAAGAGGATATATGACTCGAATGAAGTTGTTCCGCTTTACCTTGACCATGGTTCTGTGTTTCTCGGCGCTCGCACTTTTAACCGGCGCTACCAGGCCCGACGCTGGCGACATGCCTGTCATTGACATCACCGCCAAACGCTTTGCGTTTTCGCCCGACAAGATCACTCTGACGAAGGGCAAAACGGTCAAACTTCGGATTCACAGCGAAGATGTGACCCACGGATTCTTTCTTCGCCCTTTGAAGCTCGATGAAGAAATTCCGGCAGGCCAAACAATTGAGGTCACTGTCACCCCGCAGCAGGCAGGCACCTTCACCCTCATTTGCGATCACTTTTGCGGCGCCAATCACGGCAACATGAACATGACGGTTGCTGTGGAGTAACCAATGACCGTGGACAGATCTCGTTTCGCGCGGGCTGCCAGCATCTTCTCCATGGCGGCCTTGCTCTTGCTCGCAGGGTGTCAGGTCCGTACACCTGGCACTCTTGAGACTCGTCTGGTAGACGGCGCAAAGCGCCGCCTAACGATCGGAGGAAGATCCGATGCCAACCCGCTCTCCGCGACTTCAGAGAACATTGAGAAAGGTCAGAAAACTTTCGGAGCTTACTGTATGGTTTGCCACGGACTCGACGGCCAGAATACGGGCGTTCCATTCTCAGACAAGATGTCGCCTCCAGTCCCAGCTCTGAATTTGCCCTCAGTCCAGTCGTATTCCGACGGCCAGTTGCACTGGATTATTCAGAACGGAGTCTCACCGTCCGGAATGCCCGCGTCTAAGGATGTGTTCCGGGACGACGAAATCTGGCAGTTGGTGCTCTACATCCGCCATCTTCCGGCAAAGGGAAGTCTCGGCGAGCCTGCTGTGTATGGTGGAGAACAGGCTCCGCAATTAATGAAGACTCGCTAGTTGGCTGACCTGAAGCTGTCTGCGAACGCGTCTGTGATCGTGTACCGTAGCACGTGTTCGTACTCCGGCCCAAGAAAGCGCCGCAACCGGTCGGTATTCATGGTGTACTCGCCGGTCATGTAGGGAAGAGCCTGAGGTGGGATTGCTGAAATCTTGTATTTCCACAGCAACGCGAGAACCTGCCGCATCGCCCATTTCCCGGGCACTCGCACAAGCTTGGCGTGCGCCATTTCGATACATCGTGCGAAGGTGAGCGGTTCTCCGCGTCCGGCGACATTCAGCACGGTGAGCCGCTGGGTCTCAGGTTCGCGCTGCAGGATGTGCCGGATCAGCCGCGCCATGTCATCGACGTGAATGAACTGTAGCTTGTTGTCGAGATACTTCTGGCCGCGGGGCAGCATGCACGGGAGTCGAGTTCCCTGCGTTCGCATCTTTTCTGCCCTCGTGCTCTTGCCATTGGGAGTTCCGCGGAAGGCTCCCATTAAGTAATTCTCGACGCTGGCACCCGCGAAAATGTGCGGTCTCAGAATATAAACGCTGCATCCGCGGAGCGCCGTACAGCGCTGCTGAACCACTTCGTCTGATTCTTTCTTGTGAATCGCATAGGGTAGCGTGTGCGCTGCCAATGCAGTTTCTTCGGTCGCCGGTCCCGCTAGATCGGGCCCATAGGCGGATACGCTACTGGGAAAGATGAACTGCTTGATACCATCTTCTGCGGTGCGATTCACCTCAGTGATAGCTTCCATGACACGCGCGGTGCCGGCGACATTGATCTGCCACATTCGGTCAACGTCAAGCACACCGGTGCGCACAGGATCGATCACAAACGCCAGGTGTACGACGGCAAAGGGATGGGTATCGCGAAGTAACTCGTATAGAGCCCGGGTAGAGGATTCGTGCCCCAGATCCATGCTCTCAAATTGCAGCTCGGAATCGGTATGGGGCGGACTCACGTCCACCCCAATCACCGAAAAGCTTCCCAGCATCGGCAGCAGTCTGGACCCGAGGTTTCCCGAGACGCCAGTCACCACTACAACAGGTTTAGCCATCAGTTTTTCGGCGGAGCGTTGCTAGCTGCGCCTGGCCCGGGCTGCGCCGCCGCTGGCGGCATTCCCGGCCGTGGACGTGGCATGTGCGGCGGAGGCGTCGGTCCGACTCCGCCGGGACCGAAGTAGGCCTCGTTGGTTTCCACCTTGAACGAGTTATTCAGCGAGTCCATCTTCTCGCGCATGCGGTCATTCTGCATTTTGCCGTGGATCTCGTTTTTGGCCTGGTCCAACGGCATTTCGGTCTTGCTGTTCATTTTGTAAATGTAGTGCCCGCCCGCATCGCTGATGACCTGCGAAACCTCGCCCTGCTTAAGGTCGAAGATCGCAGCGTGCGCAGGAGGCAGACCGGTCCGCCGGACATTCGGAAGGTTCACGGTGGGCGATTCAATCTTCATGCCGGCCGCGTCGAAAGCTTCTTTCTGCAGCTTGCTCATATCCTCGCCGGCGGCCGCGCGAGTGTGCAGGTCATCGGCAAGCTTCGTCATCGCCTGCTCGGCTTCGTCGGTCTTTGCCTTCTCAGCAGCCTCTTTGGCCTTCTTCTGCTCGTCGGTGAGCTTCTCGTCCTTTTCGTCTTCTTCCTTCGCCTCGGCCTCAACCTGCTTGGTTCGCGGGATGAAGATCCGGTCGACGTTGTATTGCTCAAAGGCTTCCGGATGATCCTTGTAGTATTTCTCGATCTCTTCGGGCTTGATATCCGCGGCTTGTTCCTGGATCTTGCGCTGCAGTTGATTCGTCAGGACCTGCATCTTCACAAACTTGACCGTTTCGTCGAACTGCGCAGTTTTGTCGAGCCCTTCTTTCTTGGCCGCAGTCGACATGGCGATGACGCGCGGCAGTACCCCAGCCAGTTGCTTTTTCTGTTGGGGCGTAGGATTCGGTGCCAGGGCAGCGACTAGTTTCTCGAATTCTGCCTTGGTAATCACCGTCTTGCACTCACCTGAGGGCGTCTTCGCATCGGCATCCTTCGCGCCGGTCGAGCCTGGCTTGGCGGTAGCGCCTTTTGCGGCAGCTGCCTTAGGTTGCGGCGCGCACACTCCATTGATAGTCAACACCGCGGCAGTCGCCGGCACGGATGCCGAAGTATCGACCGGCGGCTTGTTCTCGCCCGCCATCGGAGCCTGCTCAGGCTGCGGTGGCGGAGCGGCGCTCGGGGCCGCTTGTCCCCAAGCCAGCGTCCCCAACAAAACACACAGCAGCCAACTCTTACGCATAACTCATGTCCTCCAGGATTGGTCCACCAGAAAGGTGAAATGCCAAGCATGAAATCCTAGCACAACCACCCTTCTTGCCGCCCACCCGATTGACAGGTTGGAAGAGATTTAATCATTTAGTCATTTAACCGTTGAATCATGAAGTCATTGGGCGATCGGGCGATTTCGCCGTTTAATCTAATCACCCGATCACTGAATGACTAAATGACTCAATGATTAGATCCCTGGGCCCTTGGAGCTTTCCACTCTCACCAGCGATAATCTCCTCATGTCGGGAACCCCGGCGGTGTCCACCTCCGAGCTAATGCGCGCAGAGAAGCGCACGGCTGCGGGGAATTCGGTCCTCGCTGCCTTCGTCATTACGGGGCTCAAGATCGCAGTCGGCGTAACGACGGGCAGCTTGGGCATTCTGTCGGAGGCGGCTCACTCGGGGTTGGACCTTATTGCGTCAGTGCTGACATTTTTTTCGGTGGGAGTCTCCGACAAGCCGGCGGATGCGGATCATCAGTATGGTCACGGCAAGATTGAAAACTTTTCCGCTTTTGTCGAGACAGGACTCCTTCTTATCACCTGTGCTTGGATCATTTACCAAGCGGTTCTTCGGTTGTTCTTCCGTCGCGTTGAGATCGAGCCTTCCGCCGCAGCTTTTGCGGTGATGTTATTTTCTATGGGTGTCGACTGGTGGCGCTCCCGCGTCCTTGGCCGTATCGCCAACAAGTACGACAGCCAGGCACTGGAGGCCGATGCTCTTCATTTCTCGACCGACATCTGGTCCGCTGCCGTGGTGGTTCTCGGCCTGGTGTTGGTTCTCGTCGGCCGCGCCTATCGCCTCGAATGGCTGAACGCTGCCGACCCGGTTGCCGCGCTCTTTGTTGCCGGTGTTGTGGTCTCTGTCAGCTGGCGCCTTGCGCGACGCACCATCGATGCTTTGCTCGACGCTGCCCCTCCCGGTGTTCGCTCGCAGATTCACGATGCGGTGTCGCGCATTGAGGGAGTGCTGGAAGTCGACCGCGTACGCATCCGCCGGGCCGGAAACCGCTACTTCGCCGACCTCGCAGTTGGAGTCGCACGTACGGTCACCTTCCAGCGCTCCGAACAACTCGCAACCGCCGTGACCGAATCTGTGCGCCGCATCCTGCCCGATGCCGACGTAACGGTGCAACCCCTGCCGCGCGCGCAGCGGACGGAAAACATTTTCGACCGCATCCGCGGAGTGGCTACCCGCATGAACCTGAACGTCCACGACATCAGCGTGCAGGACATTGCCGGACAGTTACACGTCGAGCAGCATGTTGAGCTGGACGAACGGATGACCCTGAAAGAAGCGCATGATCAGGTCACAGAACTCGAAGCCGATATGCGCCGCGAATTGCCGGAGATTTCTGACATCCTGACGCACATCGAGAGTGAACCAGCGACGATCGAAACTCCCGAAGAGTTGGTCGGCGATGCAGAACTCGAGCACCGCCTGCGTGCTGTCGCGGCCCAATTCCCCGAAATCCTTGACGTTCACGACTTCGTATTTAAACGAGTCCGAGGACGCCTGTACCTCTCGTGCCATTGCACTTTGTCAGACGCACTCCCACTGGCACGGGTACACGAAATCCAGACCGAGTTGGAAATTCGTTTTAAGCAGGACGCTCCCGAGCTATTCCGCGTCCTGATTCATCCCGAACCGAGCACTGATAACCGGAGATAAGAAAGTGATATCCGCCAAAGCAATCTGGACTGACAACGAGCGTTACGTGGCCGAAGCGACGTCGCGACATGCAATTGTCATGGATACAGCGTCGGAGAAAACAGCCAACACTCCCATGGAGTTGGTATTGATCGCACTCTGTGGATGCACGGCCTCAGACGTGGTCGGCATCCTGCGCAAGAAGCGTGAGCCGTTTACAGGCCTTGAAGTCAGCGCAGAAGGCGAGCGTGCGCAAGGCTATCCTGCGGTCTACACTGAGATCAAGTTAAAGTATCGTGTGACCGGCAAAGTCTCCCGCAAAGCGATGGAAGATGCAGTGAAGCTATCAAAAGAAAAGTATTGCTCAGTCTCAGCCATGCTGGAGAAGACCGCGAAGATCAAGATCGAAATTGAATATTCTGATTGATACCAAAGTGTAGACTGTAAGCTCGAGGCGACTAAAGCCTACCCCACCCTTCGCGATCTTCGAAGGTGGGAAATCCGTAAGTTCGATGGACCAGCCGCGAAGCGGCGAAAGAATGCAGCCCACGGCGCAAGCCGTGGGAAGGAAATGCGAAAGAAGCAAAGTTCCGTAAGGAGCGAAAGAGACCCCGGCGTGCGGGAATCTCTTAAAGTTGAAACCATGCAGGTCCTACTCTTCACCCAACCCGGATGCCTTTCCTGCGAACTGATGCGGGTCTACCTTGAAGCGCGAGAGGTCGCGTTCGAGGAGCACGACATCAGCAATCCCGAAAACCGCCGCACGATGACCGAAACCTACGACAGCACCGAAACACCTACGCTGGTCATCGACGGAGAGGTCATTCCCGGATTTGATCCCGCCATGCTTGACCAGATCTTCGATTCCGCCTCATCATCGGATTCGGTGGCCTAAGCCTGAATCGCGCAAACACCAGTCGAAAAGCGCATCCTCTGCGAGGATATTTTTTTATCGCGTCGGCAGCCTTTCTCTGGGGAGTTTCCGCCTCGATGGGCCGAGCAGTGTTTACTGGTAAGTTCCCGCTGGCGGGTGAAGCGCTGCATCCTATCGACCCACTGATCCTGTCGCAGACCAGAACCACATTTTCGTTGCTGATCCTGTTGCCGCTGCTCCTCTTTCCCTATAATGACCGGCGGGGATGGCGACGCATCTATCTCCCAACTCGGGACCTCATCCAATGCCTTGTGCTTGGAATGCTGGGCGTTGCGGCCTCGAACTACTTCTATTACGTTGCGATCCAACGCACCAGTGTCGCGATCGCGATCGTGCTGCAATACACCGCGCCGGTGTGGGTTTTACTCTATGTCGTCGCCCGCGGACAGCAAAAACTCACATTCCATAAAATTGCCGCTGTATTGGTTGCCCTCGCGGGAATTTCCCTGACCATCGGCCTCATTGGCTCGAATTCGGGTTCACTTCATCTGGATCGCTACGGCCTCATCGCGGCAATGGTGGCATCGTTCTCCTTCGCCTTCTACAACGTTGGCGGACACCGCATCCTGGCCCGCTATGACCGTTGGCGTGTTCTGATCTGGACACTTGCCTCCGCTGCGGTCTTCTGGCTGTTCGTCAATCCGCCATGGAAGGTCGCCGCTACCCATTACACTCCTTCCCAGTGGGCCTTTCTTTTCGTCTTCTCGATGATCTCGGTGCTGGCATCGTTCTCTCTCTACTTCCTCGGACTGCAATACCTTGAGCCCACCAGAGCCATCATCGCCAGCTGCCTCGAGCCAGCATTCTCGATCTTGCTGGCTGCGGCGCTGCTAGGCGAAGGTGTCCACTCAATCCAGATGCTGGGGATTGTGCTCGTCTTGTCCGCGATCGTAATTGTGCAATTACCGGGAAGGGAAACGACGGAGGTGGTCATCGTCGACCCAATCGAGTAAGCATTTCTGGTCGAATTTGGGTGGTGGATCAATTTTGAATTCGAATGACTCCACAAGGCGTAATCCCAAGCGAAGCCGTTCTTCAGGCGTAGCGAGGATCTCCCGCTAATCGGCTGCATCTCTAGGGAGATCCCTCGGCCCGCTGGTAAAAGCGCGGGCGCTTCGGGATGACACCGCAGGAGACAAGAATTCAAATTGAGCCACTACCCCAATTTGACGAACCTTCTACCTCTCCGTCCTCGGTGGTACCATATCCGCCACTCTTCGCCGTCGACTTCGTTCTCCGGAGGTCGTGAATGCAGTGGACGCAGGTCTACGATCCGTTCGGGCATTGGTGGCTCTCGACGCTGGTCGCGGCGCTGCCGATCATCGTTCTCCTCGGCCTGCTCGCCGGATTCAAAGTGAAGCCGCATTGGTGCGCGATCGCGGGTGCATCGACGGCGGTATTCGTGGCCACCGTCTTCTTCACTATGCCCGCCATACTTGCGGCCACCAGCTTCGCCTATGGCGTTGCCTTCGGCGTTCTCAAAATCGCATGGATTGTTCTCGCTGCGGTCTATCTCTATGACATCTCAGTCGAGACCGGCCAGTTTGAAATCATGAAAGAGTCGATCGCAGGAATCACCCCGGACCGACGCCTGCAGGTTCTGCTCGTGGCCTTCTGCTTCGGTGCATTCATCGAAGGAGCTGCCGGTTTTGGTGCCCCGGTTGCCATCGCCGGAGCATTCATGATCGGGCTCGGGTTCAGGCCCTTCCATGCCGCCGCGCTGAATCTGATCGCCAACACTGCTCCCGTTGCCTGGGGAGCCATCGGAACTCCGGTTCACACGCTCGCCGCCGTCACCGCCCTTCCAGAATCCGACGTGAACGCGATGATCGGTCGCATACTTCCATTCACCGCCATCATCGTCGCCTTCTGGCTGGTTCGCACCGTGGTCGGTTGGAAAGAAACTTTCGAAGTCCTGCCCGCGATTCTGGTCGTAGGCGTGTCTTTCGCGGTCACGCAGTTTTTATGGTCGAACTTTGTCGACAGCAATCTCGTTGACATCATGAGCGCGGCAGTCTCGATCGTTGCCACACTCGTATTTCTGCGCGTGTGGAAGCCGAAGCAGATTTGGCGCTTCGATTACGATCAGAAGCCGGTCGCACTTCCACCGCCATCCGCCGACTACGCTGATCAAATCGGAACCGAATGGGCCGCCCCGCAGTACGACGGTTACGTCAAAACACGCAGCTACACCGCCCCGCAAATTGCGAAAGCGTGGATGCCCTTCGTGATCCTCTCCCTCTTTGTCCTGCTGTGGGGCCTGCCTTCGGTCAAACTGGCCATGAACCAGGCCACAACGCCATCGTTCCAAGTGATGCTCCCCAACGGCAAGGTTCGCCCCGGCCCGCCCGGATGGGATGTCCCGTTTCTGCACAATGCCGTGTCGCGTGCCATCCCTGTAGTCGCCAAGCCCACACCTGAGCCCGCCCGCTTCGATCTGAACTGGCTCTCGGCCACGGGAACAGGCTGTTTCCTGGCAGCGATCGTTGCTGGCTTCTTGCTTGGCCTCAGCCCCGTGCAACTGATGAAGATCTTCTGGAAGACCTGCGTCCGTATGCGACTCGCCATGGTCGCGATTTCGTTCATGCTGGGCCTCGGCTACGTGACGCGCTACTCAGGCCTCGACGCCGTACTAGGCTTGGCCTTCACCCGTACGGGCTGGCTCTATCCCTTCTTCGGAACGTTTCTCGGATGGCTCGGCGTTGCCCTTACAGGCAGCGACACATCCTCCAATGCTCTCTTCGGCAGCCTGCAAAAAATCACCTCTCAGCAACTCGGCCTTAATCCAATTCTCATGACCGCCGCCAACAGCGCCGGTGGAGTTATGGGCAAAATGGTCGACGCCCAATCCATCACCATCGCCACGGCGGCTACTGAGCAGGTCGGCAACGAAGGAATCATTTTCCGTTTCGTCGCGTGGCACTCGGTGGCGCTGTGCGCGATTGTCGGAGTCATCGTCTTGCTTTACGCCTACGTCTTCCCTGGAGCAGTCCCGCACGGCCTGACATTCGTAAAGTAGAGGAGGACAGGGCGTTTCTAGGAGCGGGTGGCTCATCCTAACGTCGCGCTTTTTACGATGTTAGGTCCGGGGGAAGTCGTCATCACCCAACATGTCGCAACCCCTGCACAATGTTGATATGCGACGCGCGATGAGCCGGAATCACGGCACTCACCGCGCCAACGAACCCGGCAACAGGCAGAGAGACGGCAAGAGTGGTCGCAGGAATCTTCAATAGAACCGCGAACGCTCCTGCAGTCCGCGAATGAACAAGCCCAAACACGAGCCCATAGGCCGCTAGAGTTCCGAAAATCCAGCTGCAGGCCGCAATCGTCACAGTCTCGGCGATCAGCAATATCTGCAGCTTCAATGGAGTAAAGCCGAGCGACCGCAGCATCGCGACCTCTCGTGTTCGCTCACGGATCGACATCGCTATGCTGTTGCCCGAGACGAGGAGGGAAGTAAACAGCACCGCCAGACTGATGCTGAGGATGAAGGCCTTCACATTCCCGAACATCGAGATCATATCGATATCGAAAGCACGTTCGGCCTCGGTGCGCGTCGGCTGGGGAGAATTGTGAAACATGCTGTCGACCGCTTGCGAGATTCGCCCAACGCTCTGCGGAGAGTCTGCCTGAATCAAATAAAGTTGGTCGTTGTGATAGTTCGCCGCGTTTTGCACGTAAGCCCAATTGAAATAAATCGCCCGAACCGGAAAAGGCGACTTGAACACGCCTCGCAGAGTCAGTTCGAGCCGCACCGGCAGTTGCCCACCTTCGATAGTGAGCCGCTCCCCCAGTTTCCAGTGATGCTCCTCTGCCAACTCGCTGCCTGCGATGGCGCCGACCGGATCCTTCTTCCATGCCGCGACTTGCTCGGGTGCAGTCTGATATTCCGGGTACGCATTCAGATATTCATTCGGATCGGTGCCGACCTTCGAGAAGTCGTCGGGGGTTGTGCCTTTGTAATCCGCATCAAACAGATTCAACGGAATCACATCCAGCACCCCGGGAATGGTGCGGATCTTGTCGCGATAGTAAGCAGGAAGTGGAACAGCCAGCGATACGCGATGCCGGCACACGAGAT